>JBHHUV010000223.1:0-4964 GCA_046754005.1 Phycisphaerae bacterium
CTCCGGATGCCGGGACGGCTGTCGGTCCACCGCCTGATGTGTCATGGACCCGGACCGAGAAGGGATTCTCGGTCCAGCACAAGAAGGGATTCTCGGTCCAGTACAATCCAGTACAATGCCCACCCTACGGGTAATCGGAAAGATGGATGGCTTTTGAATTCAAACCATTTGATCGGATGACGCCCGAGGATTATGCCGCCATCGGGTTTCGGTGCGGGTTGGAGGTTCATCAGCAGCTTCTGACTGAGCGCAAACTGTTCTGCCATTGTCCGGCCGGTCGGTACGGGGACGATTTCGATGCCGAGGTGCTTCGGCACATGCGTCCGACGCTTTCGGAGCTCGGGGAGTATGACGGCACGGCGTTGATGGAGAAAAAGACGCGGAAGAATATCTACTACCGCATCCATCGTGATACTGTCTGCACCTACGAATTCGACGACACGCCTCCCTTCTTTCCTGATGCGCGGGCGATCGACATCGCCCTGGAGATCGCCCTGCTTTGCAATCTGAACCTGGTGGGGGAGATGCACATCGCCCGGAAGCAGTATCTCGACGGGTCGATCCCCGCCGGTTTTCAGCGGACCGCGATCCTGGGCGTCGGGGGGTGGGTTCCTTATCGCGACGGGAAAATCGACATACGACAGCTTTCGATCGAGGAGGATGCCTGCCGCGAGGTGTCCGACATCGGCCATGAGCGGGTTTATCTCACCGACCGCCTCGGCATGCCGCTGATCGAGATCGTCACCGAGCCGCAGATGGTATCGCCGAAGCAGGCGGCCGAGGTGTGCGGGATCCTCCGGTTGCTTTGCCGGGGGACGCATCGGGTTCGCACGGGGTATGGGGCGACGCGGCAGGACGTGAACGTGAGTGTTCGCGGCGGGACGCGGATCGAGATCAAGGGGGTTCCTCAGATCAGCCGGATTCCGCTGCTTGTCTATAATGAGGCCCGTCGGCAATGTGGGTTGCTTTATATTCGGGATCAGTTGCGGGATCGGGGGATCACGGCGGATTCGCTGCGATGGACGGTACACAATGTGACGCGAACCGTGGCGAAGACACCGTTTCAGCCGATTCGCGAGACATTGGCGGCCTCGCCGGCGCGGGGCCGGGTGAAGTGTGTCGTCCTCGAGGGCTTCGCCGGCCTGTTGAACCAGACGATTCAGGAACACACACCGTTCGCGAAGGAGTTTTCCGATCGGGTTCGGGTGATTGCGTGTCTGACGACGCTGCCCAATATGGTGCACTCGGATGCGACTTCCGAACTGCTCTCCGTGCGTGACTGGAAGGAGTTGCGGCGGGTTACGCGGGCGGGCGACAAGGACACATTGGTGCTGGCCTGGGGGAATGAGGAAGATACGCAGACGGCCTGCGAGGAGATTGTTATCCGTGCCCGCGAGGCGACCGAGGGGATTCCCAGCGATACCCGGCAGGGTTTCAAGGATGGTACCAACGGGTTTGAGCGGGTGTTGCCGGGCGCGGAGCGGATGTATCCCGATACCGACCTGCCGCCGATTGCTATTGCGCGCGAGCGTGTTGAACAGATCCGATCTGAGTTGCCGGAGCGGGTTTGGGACCGGCTTGGGCGCTATCGACGGATGAGACTTCCCGGTGATGTCACCGAACCGCTGGCGATTTCTTCGCGGGCGGACCTGTTTGATCGGGTGGTGAACGAACTGGGCGTCGATGTGGTTTTCGCGGCGGTTGTTCTTGTTCAGCGGTTCAAGGCCTGGCGGCGGGAACAGTTGGACCCCCGATCGATCACCGACGATGAGTTGTTCGAGTTGTTCAGGGCGCACTCCGCTCGGTTGTTGTCGCGGAAGGGATTGCTCGGCGCGATTGAGCGACTCCTGCGTGTGCGGCTCGAAGGTGACGCTGATGGCGATTCGCTTACGTCGATCCTGAATGGTGTCAGCGGGGAGCCGATGGGTGACGCGGATCTGCGTGAGGCGATCGATCGTGTGATTCGATCCGTGGATGCTGGGTGTTATACGACCGTCGGGAAGAAGCATCGCCACCTGATCGGTCGGCTGGTCGCCGAGTTGCCGGGGAGCGTCGAGGGGGGGGACATCTCGCGGATGCTGGCCGAGCGGATGGGGATCGGGCGGGCAGACACTGCCGCCGAAGAGGTGGCCTCATGAATAATCCTGATGGAACCTCGCCGGCGAGTGGATCTGCCGATCTCAAGGGCTATCGCGGGCTGGGGCGGTCGGTACTTGAACGACACGGTGTCGGGGTTTGGAGCGATGTTTATGTCGAGACGAACGAGGGCCGTTTCGAGGGGTTGATCCTGCCGCGTTCGGAGACCGCCGACGATCAGCACATCGTTTTGAAGCTTATCAGTGGCTACAACGTCGGCGTTACCGCGAGTTCCATTACCGCCATTAACGAACTCGGCCGGCGGGTGGTTGATTACAAGATACCGGAGAAGCAGTTTCCGACGGATCCGGCGAAACCCGATGTCGTCTTGCTGGGGACCGGGGGGACGATCGCGAGCCGGTTGGACTATCGCAGCGGCGCCGTTATCCCCGCATTTTCTCCGGGGGAGCTATACGGTTCGGTTCCGGAACTGGCCGATCTGTGCAATCTTCGCACCGAAAAACTGTTCGGGGTCTTCAGCGAGAATATGGGCCCCGAGGAATACGCCGCGCTGGCCGAGAAGATCGGCGAGGAGATTGCCTCGGGGGTCGACGGGGTTGTCATTGGTCATGGCACCGACACGATGCACCACACCGCGGCGATCCTTACTTTTATGGTGCAGAATCCACCGGTGCCGATTGTGATGGTCGGTTCGCAGCGGTCTTCGGATCGGCCCTCGTCGGATGCGGCGATCAACCTGATCAACGCCGTGCGCACCGCGGCCGAGGGGGACATCGCCGAGGTTCTGGTGTGCATGTTCGGTCCGACTTCGGATCAGTATGACCTGCTTCATCGGGGGACGCGGGTGCGGAAGATGCATTCGAGCTATCGGTCTACGTTTCGCACGATTGGTGATATCCCGCTTGCGCTTGTGGATCAGGATGGGATTCGCCATTTGCGCGACGACTACAAGCCGCGTCGTTCGGATCGGGATGTCACGATCAACACGGCCTTCGAGCGTCGTGTTACGCTTCTCTATTATTACCCCAATATGAATCCGGATATTGTGGATTCGATCGTGGATCTGGGTTATCGCGGGATCGTGATCGCCGGCACGGGTCTTGGCCATGTGAACAAGCCGCTTTATGCCGCGATCCGCCGGGCGACCGAGCGGGGGGTTCATATTTATATGACCGTTCAGACGCTGTGGGGCTATGTGCAGATGTATGTGTACGAGACGGGCCGGGAGATCATGGAGCTTGGGGTTGTTCCCGCCGCGAATATGCTTCCGGAAGTCGCCTATATGAAGCTCTGCTGGACATTGGGGCAGACCGATGATCGGGATGCGGTTCGGCGGCGGATGCTTACGCCCATCGCCGACGAGATCACTTCGCGCGAGCCGTACAACGGGTACCTTATCTTTCAGGGGGCGATTCCGGAGGTTCAGGAGTTTCTTCGGACGATCAAACGGTGAGAGAATTGGTGGGCGTTGCCCACCCTACGGAATCTGGTTGACGCTTTGCTCTGTCCTGGGCTGACATGTTTTTATGGCTCTTCGGGGCGGAGAAACAAAAAGACATGGGAAGGGATTCCCCTGGTTGTGGGACCGAGAAAGGATTCTCGGTCCAGCACTCCAGCACGAAATCAGTGCATTCCCTTCTGGACATTCCAGGGTGTTGGCGTTCGTATCGGCTTTTGCTCTTGTTTGCGACTGGATTTCTGCTGGTTGCGGACCAGGATCATTGCATTGGCCAGATCATAGGCCACGCGAGCGTACCAGCGGGTCGTCTGTTCGTTGAATGTCTTCCCGCCTTGCTCTCGGGTGAAGCCTGCCAGGGCTTGACCGGCCAGCCAGTCGCGCAGGGACATCCCCTGGTTGTCGGCTTCCTTGCAGGGAAATGCGGGACCGCCGTCTTCGGGTATGATCGTGCTCATAAAATCCCCATGTAGTCGTGTGTGATTGCCGCCACGGAGGATAATCGGACAGACCGATGATCATCTCCACCCGTTCGCAGGGCGATGGGATCCGAACCGGATCGAATCCCCTTACCGGACCGATTGCCAACGGCCCTTCTGCTGCACCCTCAATTATACGATTTGGCAATCAGGGATTGAGCGGATTGTGGATTCGTTTCCTGCATGCAGGGGCTCGGACGATCCTCCCGTGGCGTGAATTGGGATCCCGATCTCAGGTGGGGGGGATGATCCGAAGTCGTTTGTGGGTGGGGATTTAGGATGGCACGGGTTGGGTTGTTCCTCGGAGTTTCCAGTTTTCAGTCTCCAGTTTCCAGTTTCCGCCTATCAGGGAGCCCGTTGAAACGGGCTGGATGCGTGATTTGACATGTGCCCTGAGAGGCCGGGCTGAAGCTCGCTTTTGGTGGGGAAGCCCCGTGAACGGGGCTGTTGGGAACCTCGTTTGCCGTGATTTCGTCATGAAAGCCCGGCTGAAGCCGGCTGGGGGGTCAAAATGGGGGGTACGTACCACCGACTGAAGTCGGTGGCAAACGAATCAGTATCCAGCAGAAGCCGGTATGGAATCCGCCGATTCTGTCATGGACCCTGATTCACCGATATGGGGAACCTGCACTTGACAGCATGTGGGCGATACGCGATAGTTACCGGCTGAGTGGCGCTCCTCCTGCGTAGCAACAGGGCCTGGTTGTATCGAAGCAATGTATGTTTCAGACAGGTCCGGCCGGAAGGCGCCGAGTAGTCGAGGTTTGTCGTAATGTCAGAAGGAACAGTCAAGTGGTTCAACGAAACCAAGGGATTCGGATTCATCCAATCCGATGAGGGACAGGATGTCTTCGTCCATCAGAGCGAGATTCAGACCGAAGGGTTCCGGACGCTGAGTGATGGGCAGCGTGTGGAATTCGAGATGACGCAAG
>JBHHUV010000224.1:0-4959 GCA_046754005.1 Phycisphaerae bacterium
GTTCGGAGAGGACTCTCACTTCGTGACACCCGCAGCGGGGAAAGACTCGGCGATGAAACGAATCCACCCAGATGGCAGCATGAATCACGAAACCTGATCCAATGGTGTTTAATCTTTCGACAATTCTTGCTTAGGGTGTGTCGGTTCCGATCTTCAGGCCGATCGTCATATCCCGGCGGCGGTACAGGCACTTCCCACCCGCATCCTCGCACACATAGTACAGGGCATACATCGGAACCCGAATCGTTCCCGGCCGGGCATCCTCGGCACATTGAACCTCGAATTCCACCGCCCGAGATTCGCGGCTGACCGCCCCGCGGCCCGTGGGCAGCGCCTGAAGACAGGAATCAACTTTCGAGCCTGGCGGCGGGTTGATCCACAAGACCGAGGCGCCCGATTCGTTGTTCCAGTGCGCCTTGCGGCTCGCATCGGGCCGAAAGACCACATGCACCCGGGCCGATTGGCCGGGTTTCACGATCGGAGGAACAACCGTCACCTCCGTACGAATCAACCCCTCATCCCTTGTGATCCGTCCCTTCGGATCAGGATCCTTTCTTGGGGAATTGCTCGATTCGAATTGCCGGGCGGGCCGGGCAAACTCGGCCCCCCCGGGCTCAATCCGAAGCGGAACCGGTTCCTCCCCACGCGATCGGATCTCCTCCCGGGCACGCGGCACCCAGTCATAAAACGGATAGGGCTTCATCTGGCGCGGGCCGTACTGCTGAATCCGCCGTCGTCGGATGTAGTGGTTCGGATCGATCTCCAACGACGCACTCCAATGATCGACCGCCTTCTGAAAATCGGACGGCCTGTGTTCAGGCGAGTCGAATCGTTTTCGATATGCCACGCCGAGTCGAAAGTGGGCCGGACCGTCATCCGGTCTGCGTGCCAATGCGCGGCGATAGTTTTTGATCGCCTCCCCAAGCCTTTTGGCCGGCGCCCACATCACCAGGGCATCCGCATAGGCCCTCGATGTGTCGAATCGGACCCCCCTGACACTGTGGGCTTGATGCTCCACGCGCCGCTGAAAGTTCTTCAAGTCCGGCCGTCGGGCGGCCCGTGGAGGTGATTGTCCTGACGGTGCTTCGTACGTCTTGCTGAGAAAGTTCGCTTCGAGCCAGTCGGCATCGGGTTGTGGCCGCGTATGACGAATGATCCCATGTTCGTCGATCGCCAATGTGATGGGCACGACCGAGACCCCCAGCAGGTCGAGTGAATCGACCACGATCGGCCAGTCCATGTTCTTCCATTGCATAAACAGCCGGCAGCGATCGGGATGTTGCTCCTGAATGATCCCGACCATCTTCAGCTTACCCTGTTGTTGGAGGGTTGCGGTTGCTTTGTGCCACCCGGGCACATGCCTGCGGCAACCCGCTCACCAGGATGCAAAGACGTGAAGGATCACCTTGTGCCCGCGAAATGAGGTGATAGACATCGGGGTGCCATCCTTCAACGAGGGCAGCACAATTTCAGGAAATGGCCGGCCGACACTCAGACCCGAATCCTTCGCGATGGCCGATGCTCCGGCCGGAAGCAAAACGACGGCAAGACTGAACAGGATGGTGTGATTTGGCATGATCTTGTCGCAGGCTCCTTGAATCGAGGCTCGCCATGAACGCCGATATTCTATTGAACGATCGAGATTCATGGAATCGCCATTCTCACCGGCGGCTACGGGGGGCCATGACAGTTCCCACGACCCGCAATCCCCGCGTAGGATGGGTCATCAGCCCCATCTGTTGAACCTACACGACATCAGCCCCCGCCGGGCTTCAGCCGGTCTTCCCCACCGAAAGTGTGCCACTGCTTCAAGCAGTGCCAGCGGGAGAGCCGCATGACTGCCCCATCCTTTCTCAATAGAAAGCGTGCGGAATAAGCATTCAATCCAAACGATGCCGACTGGAATTCATGAACACTTTGGCTTCCCGGTCTTGCCCATGGCGGATTATCGACGATGATACTCCGGCAGCTAGTCCCGGCGAGCGAATCGATTTTTTTATCGCAGAGAGGAACCACTATGACCGCACCCGCTCAGTTGATACGGAGGTTTGGGCCAGCCTCAATTCTAATGCTGATCCAGACACTGACCCCGGCCTGCTCCCCGTTCGGCGGCGTGAAGATCAGCGCCATCCCGGCGGATCAGACTTTGCGGGAACGGGTGGTGCAGCGGCATCCCGGTTGGGTGAGCAATCGGATCGCGGTGATCGACATCGCCGGCGTCCTCATGAACGCCCGCGAATACGGTCTGCTCTCCGAGGGCGAACACATCGTCTCGCTCACGATGGAAAAGCTGGAAAAGGCCGCGGCGGACCGCCGTGTCAAGGCAATCGTGCTGCGGATCAACTCGCCCGGTGGAACGGTCACGGCCAGCGACATCCTGTACAGCGAAATCCTGGCCTTCAAGAAGAAGACGAGCAAGCCGGTCGTGGCCTATTTCCAGGATGTCGCCGCCAGTGGGGCCTACTATCTGGCCTGTGCCGCCGACGAGATCATCGCCCAGCGGACGACAGTGACCGGGTCAATCGGCGTGATCATGCAGATGGCCGACCTCTCGGGCACCCTGGCGAAGCTGGGCATCCAGACCGATGCCATCAAGTCCGGCCCGATGAAGGATGCCGGCTCCCCCTTCCGCCGGATGGCCCCTGAGGAGCGAGATCTCTTTCAGGCATTGGTGGACGGGTTCTATGCCCAATTCGTGGACGCCGTGAACGAGGGTCGGCCCGGCCTGTCACGCGACGAAGTCCTAAAACTTGCCGATGGCAGGGTTTACAACTCAGAACAGGCCCTGAAGGCCGGCCTGATCGATCGGATCGGTTCGATCCACGATGCCGTGGATGTGGCAAAAAAGCGCGCGGGCATCGAGGCTGCCCACGTCGTGAGATATGCCCGGCCCCTGTCATGGTCGCCGAATGTCTATGCACGGGCTCCTCAAACCGGATCGGCGACTATAAATCTCTTAAATATAAAATTGCCTTTTGACTGGACAATGAGGCCCCGATTCATGTACATTTGGGATGCGAGCGAATAAAAGCGCATGACCCTCACCGATCCACACGGTGCGTGCTGCCCGTGTACATAGGGGTTTAGGTGGTCCGGGAGTCGCCGAAGGTCATATAATATTCCAGACGGCGTTCGCCATGGCCTGTGCGCGATGAAGGGTGGATGGATTTTTCTTGGAGCGGTGTTCATGCCGCTAAGGCTGAAATGTCAAAAATGCCGGCGGTCACTCCTCGTTGAGGATGTCTTCCGCGGTGCGCACTGTCGGTGCCAGTATTGCAAAAATCTGATTACCGTTCCCAGACTGAAAAGCGACACCAATCGAAAACCATCCGCTCGTCCCGAGCAACCGGCGCACTCCGGCAGGCCCTCGGTTCGACCCCGCCGCACCCCTGCCTCGGTCACACGGACGCGATCCCCCCTGAACCGGCTGGTGAATCGCTCGGGCTCGCATCGTGCATTAGGCATTGCCATCGTCGTGGCTGCCTCCACTTTGGGCATCGCCGCTTGGACAATCACGAGCACAACCGGGATCACCTCCGCTGATCGCAACGTCTCTCGTCTCCGCATCTATGGCATCGAACCCAGTGCCGAAAGCAATCCCGCCTCGGAGGATACGTTGGTCGCCTCACTCTCCGGCGATCCCCTGAAGTCCTACTTCGGCATCCCCTTCGAGGGGAACACAATCGGCTACGTGGTTGATTGCGACGGGACCATGGCGCCCTACATCGATCAGGTCGCCTTCATCACAGATGGGGTCAACGCGATGATTGAACCAGGCACACGCCGGTTCGGCATCGTTCAGGCTGTCAATGACACGGACGGACACCAACTGACCGAGGTGCATACCCCCTCCGATCTTCTCGGCGCCAGCACCATCCTGCAGAGCCGGCTGGCTGCCGGCGAGACCGATCTTCCCGGCGCCTTCGCCATCACGGAAAGCTGGTATGCGGATCAGATATTCCTGGTGCTGTCCAAGCCTCTTGAAGAACGAGAAATAGGCTTGTTGACCCAGCATGCCGAACAGAGCGGTGCCGTCACCCATGTGATCGCCCTGGGCGAGGCGGCCAGTCAGCAGTCTCTTTCCGCGATTTCAGACGCGACCGGCGGATCGCTGATGAGCGTCAACGACAACATGCTTAATCAGCTCGTCGCGCGTTACGATGCCCGGCTATCTCAAGCCAACATGGGCCTGTAACCCCCCATACCTGTTTCCTCCCTCGAATCAAAACGTGGTATCGCCTCTAGTAGCTACCGTTGTGTCGAGTTCGCTTTACGGGCGAGCTGCTCTTGGATGACCCACCCAGGTTGAGTTTAGCCTCATGTAGCGTCAGTCATCCTTGTACTTGTCGTGACAGGACGAACAGGTATGTCCGAGTTGTTTGAACTGGGAACGCGCGGCCTTCTCATCGCGCTTCCGCAAGACCTTGGCCAGCTGGACGCACTGATCGGACATCTTTTTGGCAAAACCCTTGTATTCCGCGTCGCTGTGCTGATATTGGTTGACATTCGCGATCTCGGCGAGAATCCAGGCGGCCCTCGATGCGTCTCTCCATTTCTTGTCGAGTATCCCAGCCTGGATCTCGGACCGAAGCTTCTTCTGGCCTTCCATCATGTTATGAATCGACTGAACCGGCTTGAACCCGGCCGTCGAGGAATCCTTGCTCTGTTCGGATGGAGCCTCGGCACGGACCTGCCCAGCCCACCATGCAGACGCGCTTACGACTCCCAATATCATCAAAAAACACCCGACCAGTCGAATCATCCGCATTGTTCTACTCCTTCAACGATACAAGTATTGTGTATTGCGCCTCTCATCATTGCCGTGTTCGGTGGGATTCCCCTCAGGATTGCGACCCATCAAACTGCTCGATGGGATACAACATATTACCCGGTGGCGCCCGCCTCGCCGCAGAGACAGTATAGTATCTCCAGGGAGCCAATCCAAGCCGGGTGCCACTG
>JBHHUV010000225.1:0-4953 GCA_046754005.1 Phycisphaerae bacterium
AGGGCGGGCACCGCCCACCAATAACCCCGCAGGGCAAGCTCCATTCACGCGGATTCCCCGCTGAACGCAAGCTCCAGCCCGGCCCCTCGGGGCCGGTTAAACCCTCCCCCTATCCATCCCGCCCGCGTATGAACCACTCATCTCAATCACCCTGCTCGGTCTTGCCTGACAGAACATCCGTCGGATCGAGGGCAAGCCTTGCCTGATCCCGGCGATTGAATCGAGTGCGCAATCCCATCGGTAAGATGCGTACCCATCGCTTGAGCGTCTGGTACTGTGCGTCGGCAATCAACTTCTTGCCCAGATTGATGCGCATGCGTTCCTCGCAATGGGCGATGCGCCCCTTTGAGCAATTCAACCGCCGGGCCAGTTCGAGGAATGACGTCCGCATCTCCCCCTCGGGAATCTCCCACCGTTCCTCGCAACACCGCTCCACCACTTCGCGATTATTCGCGGCGCAGCGCGCTGCATTCTTCATTTCCCAGACCACCTGACGCAAGGCCAGATCGTAGCGGTCCCGAATCAGTTCACCGAGCGTCACAGCCGCGTCCGCGGCGCGAGAGCCCTCCGCGAAGCGTTCGGAGCTCAGCGACGGTCCGGCATGTAGGCGGGCATCCTTCATGCTCACGGACTTCGGCAACGGAACGCCGGTGGCAGGCGTCCACGGACACACCTTCAATTCCGCGCGCCGCCGTCGCTGCGTGATGTACGGAATGCGAACCGCATGTTCATGTTCGAGGGCATAATGGCTGATCGCGTAGTGGATGCGCGCCATGGCGAAGGCGGCGAAGTGTCCGTGCAACACCGGATCGTGCGTTCGGAGGGCCTTCATTAGCGCCACGCACCCTTCCTGATAGAGTTCATCAGGTTCGCGGCAAGCTCGGCGTCTGTGGATGAGTTGCGGGTGACGTACCAGTGTCAAGTAAACCAGACCCAGGTGTCTTTCGACCAGACGTTGCTGGCGGGCGCTCATCGCGCGCAAGGGGATCCACTCGGAATCCATCTGAATGCTCCATGCGACACGAATACATTTCCGCCGGCCGACGAAATACCCCCAGGAAGTGTATCTATAGAACCTATTCCGCGGATGGATCAAAGTCAAGAAAAATGTAGAAGGAATGGGGATCCGAAGCCACGCAGGGCACAAATGGATCATCACATCCGGTCAACGCAGACTGCCATGCGTGTATGAGACTCCATGCTCATGATCTGAAGCAAACTGGGAGTGCAGGGGCTCGAACCCTGGACCCACGGCTTAAAAGGCCGCTGCTCTACCAACTGAGCTACACTCCCTCCGCCCCAATCTATCCAGGCGCGTGGGAATGTGCAACCGGGTTCGATGATGGGCTCGTTACACACCTCGATCGTATCCCACGTTGAGCGTGATCAGTCCGAACGGCGAACCGGAAGCGCCACAATGTTGGCGGGGTGTTCCCCATCGTTTGTGATCACGAAGAGCGTGTGATCGGGATCGGCGAAGGAAGTTTTGACGTAACCGAGACAGAGCGGCGCTGCGAGTGCCTCACTCCGGCACACGCTGGTGACGCGGCCGACCCGCTCGCCATCGGCCATGACCGCGGTGCCGCGTGTGATAAAACCGCCCGTAAGGTCGCCATCTTCTTTGAGGAGAATCCCAACAAGCCGTCGCGACTGAACCCCATGCGAGCGCATCCGCTCGATGACCTCCTGGCCGAGATAACAGCCCTTGTGGTGGCTGATGCCGCGTTCGATCTGGCCGGTCTCGGGGGGAATGACATCACCATCGATATCCTCGACCGAGACGGGAATGCCGGCTTCGATGCGAAGGATATCAACGGCCTGGCGCTCTACGCTCAGGCAGTCAAGACGGCTTGCGGCCGAGACAATCTCCGCCGCCGCCGCTTCGGCGCGCTCGCCGGTGATGATGAATTCGGCCCCGATCACGCCCGCGAAGTCATGCCGCATCATCCGGGCCGCCGCTCCACCGATCTCTCCGCCGACATGTTGCAGCCACGCCATCGGGACCAGCTTGCCAAAGCCCAACTGTTCGACAACCTCGGCGGCCTTCGGTCCCAGCAGCGCAACACGGCAGGATGAATCCGTCTGGTCGGTCCATTCGACGGCCTCCATGATGCGAAAGTGTCGGAAGTGATCGAGTGCCGATTTTATCATACGTTTGTCGATATCTAGCAAGTACCGGTCTTCGCACACCAGGATGTTCGCGTCAAAAACCGTGCGGCCCTGGCGATTCGTGGCGAAGGCATAATTGCCCTCGCCGGACCCTAGGGTGGTAATGACATTCGTGATCAGGTTATTCAACCACGCCGAGCGGTCGGCGCCGGTCAGTTCGATCAGGCCGCGATCGCTCCGTAAATAGATGCCTCCCGCGTTCAGACAGGCGTTGTATTGTGCGATGGTGTTCGAATCGTTATTCATGTATCACTTAATCCATCAGGGCCTCGGGTTGGGAGGGAGCCGGCGTAGTAGGGGCCGAGTCAAACATACGCCGTGTCGACAGGTCGATCGCCAGCCGTATCGCCGCCTTCATCGATCCGGGCTCCGCCCTGTTTTTGCCCACAATATCGAACGCCGTCCCATGATCGACGCTCGTACGAATGATCGGCAATCCCAGCGTAAGGTTCACAGCCTCGTCGAAGGCGATCAGCTTGATCGGGATCAGTGCCTGGTCGTGATACAGGGCCACCACCCCGTCAAACTCGCCCCGGGCGGCACGACGAAACAGCGTATCCGCCGGATACGGGCCAGTCACATCGATCCCCGCGTGGGCGGCCATCTCCATGGCCGGTTGGATGATGCGGGCCTCCTCGTCGCCGAAACGACCGTTCTCGCTCGCGTGTGGATTCAGCGCCGCGACGGCGATCCTGGGCGAGGGGATGCCAAACCAATCCAACAGCGCCTGGTGCAACAGGTCGATCGGCTGAAAGACGCGCCCGATCGTAAACGTGTGTCGCAATTCAAAGAGCGGTTCATGAATACTCGCAAGTGCAACCCGCAGCGGCCCGCCGGTGAACATCATCGTCACGCGGCTGGCCTTGAAATACTTCGCCAGCAGATCGGTATGCCCGGCAAATGCGAACCCCGCCAGTTGCCATGCAGTCTTGTTGATCGGACCCGTCACAATCGCGTCGATGCGACCGAGCCGTGCGTCTTCCATGGCCGCTTCCAGAAAACACATGGAAGCCAGACCGGCCGCGGCCGTCGGTTGATTTCGAAGACGTGTATCAATGGAGTGTTCATCGAAATCGGCAATGATCACGTCACGGTCGATCTCGTGTGCCGTTTCATGCGGAGCGCGGGTCCAATAGGGAGTCAGTTCGGCCTGGTCTGCGGCGTAGGCGATCTGTTCGTGCAGGCCATAGACTTGGAATCGGGCACGCCCACGAAGCGACTCATCCGCCAGCGCCTTGACGACGACCTCCGCGCCGATACCCAACGGATCCCCCATCGTGATCCCAAGGGTCGGCCGTCGTGTCGAATGGTCGCCGTCGGTTTCCACAATTCGTCTCCTATTTACAACCGATCGGGTTTCGGGTGCCATGCGTACACGTCCCAGCCGTATCGGGATGGGTAAGCATGCTCATCCACCTGAACCGATCGGCTATCCCGATCAGAGCAGCGACCGTAAGGGAGCAATCAGCGTTCGGCTGATCGAAACCCACCCCAATCCACGGACTGCGTACAAGATAAGTTTCTTATTGACAATTTTTCTTTTTATTGTTTTGTAACACTTTAGCCATTTGGCGTATTACTTGTATGCGGCTCTCCAGAGTGGAACATCTGAATTCTCAAATCTGATATTTTGGAGAACAAGCCAATAACTGCATTCCACTAGAGTATTACTTTTTTTGTTTTTTGTTTTTTTGCTGTTATTTTGACTATTTGACGTTTCGACTTTTTGACGTTTAATCCTACGTAAACCCGTGCCGCTTCAACGTCTCAGCCGTGAGCGAGTCTGTCGCGCGGGTGTCGCCGACGCGGATCGATTTCAGATAGTGAACCACGGTCCGAGCCAGGATATCGGTTTCGATATTGACGCGGGCACCCGTCCGTTTGTCGCCGAGCGTGGTTCGCTCCAGCGTCGTCGGGATCAGCGCAACGCCGAATCGATCCGAGTCCACCCCCGCAACAGTCAACGAGATACCATCGATCGCGACCGACCCCTTGGGCACAATGCAGGTCATGGGTTCACGATCCATCGAGAACCACCAGACCGATTCCAGAGCCGACTGTTCGACCCGAGTGACGGTGGCGACGGCATCCACATGGCCCTGGAGGAAATGACCATCGATCCGATCCCCGACTGCCAGGCTTTTTTGCAGGTTGATCTGATCGCCCGGCTTCAGTTCACCCAGCGTGGTCCGCCGAAGCGTCTCGGCGATGACATCGAATTCCGCGTCGTTCCGATCGGAGCGAGTCAACGTCAGACAGACACCATCCACGGCGATGCTGCCGCCGGTCGAGACATCGGCCCAGTATCCCGGCGCACGGATCACCAATGTCCGGCCACCCTGCGCGGTCCGGGACGCCTGTACCCGGCCGATTGTGTCTATGATCCCGGAAAACATGGGGAACGCTCGCCATTTCTGCTGAACGATTCAAGCATCACACCATGGGATCATATCCGTCAATCACCCCCTTCTCCAGTAGATAGAATCGGAACAGAAGCGCGCAAGGGAGGGAATCAATCAGTCGGTAGATCGAGTAACCCGCCGATCGCTCAACGCGTCCTCAAATAACAGATGGGTTGATCAGATAGCGATGAAATGACCCTGTTCTTCCGGATAATCACGCTGCGACAAAGCAAGATCATATGCCCTTTTTTCTCCAAAGCAGGATCACATGCCCCTTTTTGCCCCGAAGGGGAGCAACATGTCAGCCCAAGGCAGAGCGAAGCGCCACCCGGGTCCATGACACATGAGGCGGCGGACCGAACGCCCTGCCGGCATCTGTGGC
>JBHHUV010000226.1:0-4947 GCA_046754005.1 Phycisphaerae bacterium
GGTCCTGCCGAGCGGGTCGTTGAGTTCGACCATCCGGTTGCGATAGTCGTAGACGAACAACTCTGCTTGTGAGGCCGTGGCGTCGCCGAGAATGAGCGAAACCATCGGCTGCACATCCTCGCCGTTGAGCAGGCCGTCGCGGTTGGCGTCGGCGGAACAGGAGATCGGGTCGCCGGCCAGCAGCGCACCCACGAAGGGCGGCGCGTCCAGATTATCCACGACTCCGTCTCCGTTCGTATCGCCGATCAGGCATGCGGTGCGATCGATGAGATTGCCGTTGGCGTCGTATCGGCGGCTGTCGAAGGCCGTGTCCGTATATTGGTTCATCTGGAAGTCGCCGGGTTCGCACATCGCCGGGTTCAGGGCATACGCTCCAGTCACGCCGGTACCACTGACCGCCGTGCGGTTGCCGACGCCGTCCAGGTCGTAGTTCGTGTCTCGGACTGTCGCGGGGAATGTGTTTGAGACCGTCGTCCGCGTGAGGCGGTAGATCGGATCGTACACATAGACGTGTGTGAGTTCGGGGCCTCCCAGCCTGGCATCCTTGCGCTGCGTTTTGTTGTACATCGCGTCCCAGATGTAGGATCGGTCGTCGATGATCGAGCCATCGGCGATGCGCGTGTGGGTTGTACCGATGATTCGCCTGACGCCAAAGTCGCCGGGCGGGTTGGGGATGCCTGTGATGCCGTCGTAGGTGTCGTCCACGCGCGTGCCGTTTCCGTATTCTCGGCGCTCGACTCGAGACGGGCCGATGTAGTCATAGGTTGCAATTGTGCCAGCGCCGTCGGAAATGTTTATTTTACGATCCAATTCATCGTAGGTGCAGGTTACGACCCGCCCACCGGGATATGTGCAGGTGAGTTGATTTCCGACACCGTCAAAGACCGACAGGGTGGTTCGGTTGTCGAGCGGGTTGAATGGAGGGACGCCGTTGATCGTCTCGCGGGTCAGGCTGGAGAGCGAATCGTAGCTACGGGTGACGAGGGAGTCGTCGTCTTCCACATGGACAAACCGAGAAAGACCGTCGTATTCGTAGGACTCAAACGTGGTATTGTTCGAGACGCCGGGACCGGGGACGATGGCTTTGGTCGATAAGCGGTCCAGAAGATCGTAGGTGTTTGTAACAATGCTTCCGTTGGGATCGGTCGTCGACAAGCGGTTGGAGTGTACGTCGAATGTGGAGGCATGCTGCGTGCAATCGGCGTATTGCTCGAGGATCCGGCGATCCAGGGAATCATAGATATACTGCGTGGTGTTGTTGTTATCCTCCGTCTCCTCAAATAGACGCGATGTGTCGTCCCATGCCTTGAGGGTCACGATGTCGGGGTTCGCGTCGCCGGGGATGGCGGTGATGTCGGCTCCTAGTCCGTCCATGTCGCGGACTGTCTTGATCAGTCGGTTGATCCCATCGTAGACGGACCGTGTCTCGTTGCCCAGAGAATCGATTGATTGCGTTCGGTTGTTTCGTGAGTCGTAGGCGGATTCGTGGGTGTTGCCGACGTTGTCGGTTGTCCGGATCAGCCGGTCGAGATTGTCATAGGCGTATGTAGTGATGAAGCTCTCATCGGGGTTGAGCAGATCGGACTTCTCGACCTCGGTGATCGAGATGACGTTGGAGTTTGCGTCGTAGGCGCGGGTGGACGTGTTACTCTTGGCGTCCGTGACGGTCAGGACGCGGTTGGCGGTGTCATAGAGTGTCGCCGTCTGATGCAGGTTGTCGTCGATCACCCGCTTGATCTGCGAGTTGTCCGTCCATTGGGTTTCGGTGATGGATTTTCCGTCCGGTGTCGGCGGGAGGATGATGGGCGCCTGAGTGTCGGTGTCGAAGAAGTCCGTGATTGTCCGAATCCGCCGATCCATCAAGTCGTACTCGTACTGCGTGACCGACAATGGCACATTGCCCGCGCCGCCCGGGACATCGTTCAACTCTCCCAGGATGCGAATGCCGAACGGGTTGGGGACGGCAGGGGCCGAATTGCCGCCGACATTTCCGTTGGGGTCGTAGTGGAAATCGGTCACATTGGCCATCGGATCGATTGTCTGTAACAGCCGGTCATAGCCGTCGTAGGTATGCGCGGTTACGCGGACCAGGCTCGGTGGGCTGCTTGTCGGTCCTTCGAGACCTTGCCGGACGGCTACGACGTTGCCGTTGCCGTCGTAATCGGTCTGTGTTGTCGATTGATCCGCGTCGGTCGGCGCGCGTGTGACCTGAAAGACCAGGTCGCGCTCGTCGTAGAGCGTCCGCACCGTGTTAGATGGCTGGTTGCCGTTGACTGATTCGCCAAAGCGCAGCAGGGTACGATTGCGATTGGCGTCGTAGATAAACTCGGTCGTGAGTGATTCACTGGGAAGCAGGGCGGCGCAATCCAGGTCGGCCGGGGTCAGGGCGGCGGTGCCGACTTCGCGGCATTCGCGGACGAGGTAGTTCAGGATGTCGTATTCGTAGATCGTGGAGAAGTGCGTGTTGCCCGGATCGAGTACACCCTGATCGTCCTTGTTCTCGACGTCGATGCGGATGACGTTGTCGTTGGGATCGTACCAGGTGAGGCGCTCGTAGCGGATGCCTCCGGCGAGTGTGACTTCCCGCGTTTGTTGCCGGACGACCTGGTCGAGGGCGTTGAACTCATACAGCGTATCCGCCCCGCGCGGGTCGATTGTTCGAATCATTCTACCCAGACAGTCGTATTCATACGTGCTTGTCAGCCCGAAGCCCGGGCTGTCGATGATCTTCTCCTTCAGATAGCCGTTCATGCAGCCGCCGGCGGGATCGTAGTAGGTGAAGGTGTCCACCCGCCGGGAGCCGCTGCCGTTGTCGGGCAGGGTATGGGAGGTCATCTGGCCGAAGGCGTTGTACGTGAAGTCTTCGACTATTGTTGGTATGCGATGGGTGGTCTGGAGCCGATTACCGCTGGCGTCGTAGGTGTGTAGCGTCTGGTTCCCCCTGCCGTCCACGTGGCGGATGACGAAGTTCGTCCCGCAGCAACCGCCGAATCCCGGCTGGTATTCGAAAAACTCGTCGATCTGTGCCTGGTCCCCTCCGAGCCCGCCGGGAATCCGATGGACTTCACGAAGGTTCCCGCGTGCCCGACGCGGCGCGAGAGGATCCAGATCGGACTCGTAGATGTTCTGCGTCATATTGCCGTTCGGATGTGTGATCAGCGTCGGCAATGCATCGATGTTCCATTCGAAACGCTGCTCGAAGAAGGCCGGATCGAACCCGAGTCGCAACGGACTTGTCGGCAGGTTGATCGCGGCGTCGATGTCGGTCGGCAGGGCGGGATCGGCCCGGCCGGTGTGGTCACGCTGGATGACCAGCCGATTGCTCGCGTCGAAGAAGTGTTCGCTGACGTTGCCGACCCGATCGTTGACCGTCGCCTTGACGACGGCGAAGTTGTTGCCCGGATCGGGAACCAGGGAGGTATAGACCATGTCGATGATGTCGGTGGGATCGCCCCAGACTTGATGTACGAGGTGGTCGAAGTCGAGATCCAGAGGATTGAGCGTCAGGGCGTATTCGTTGGTCAGGATCGTCTGGCCCTTGGGGTCGGTGATGGTCAGGAGGTTGCCGTTTAGGGCCGGTTCGGGCAAGCCGGTCAAATAGGTATAGACGGTCGTTTTGCCTGCGGGGAAGTCGTTGCCGTTTGGCGTTCCGACGACGGCGGGTGTCGTGACGGACTTGAGATCGCCGAAATTGCCGCCCGGCTCGATGCCGTCGTAGTAGGCGTAGGTCACGCTGCGGCCGGTGTAGTCGGTGACGGACTGGATGAAGCCGTTCGCGTCGTACGTGATCGTGATGTCACGCGTGTGAGCAGCCGTGTCCAGCGTGTCATGAATCGTGATCAATTGGCCCGTCCCGGGATCGTATTCGAAGACCACCGTATTCCCATTTCGGTCGCTCATCTCGCTGATCCTGCCCTGTTGCGGGCTTCCGTCGAGGGGCAGAAATCGCCAGACGCCGGTGTCCGGAAAAGTAAGCGTATAGTCGCCGAAGGGTGGGGGATTGGGATCGAAGGTAAACTCGTGGAAGAACTCGTCTGCCTCCCACGTGTTGGTGGTGGGCTGAAAAAGAAAGAGATCCTCGCGGCTGTTGCCGTCGTGAAGGAGGATGTCCGGGCCGCTCTGCTCGATGTGGATGTTGTACGAAAAGTCCCAACCGTTGCCCATGGCGGTATTGGGCCCGATGCGGGAGCGGTACTTTCGGGTCCAGATAAAATCCAACCCGCGACCGGCGATCTGCAGGTCGGTTGCTGTCAGAAAAAACTCGCCGGAGTGCATGTACAGCGTATGCGCTGCGTCCGTTCCCCCCGGTGAACCGCATGAAGTACAACCGCATGGGGCAGCCGGTGACTCAACAGGCGGCGATTCCGCCAGCGGGTTGGCCACGCCGAGGGCGAGTTTCGGGGAGCACAGCCAGATTCCGACTCCGGCGATCAGGATGAGCACGATACGAGAGAACCGTGACGACAACATGGTTAACATCTCCTGTCTCGGGAGTAGGTGTTCTGCCATTGGGATCAGCCCGCCCTGTCGGCACACCCTGGAGCGGGCGTTGCCGGCTTCTAACTCACTCTAGACCTTCCCCCCTTCATCTCTGACAGGATTCGCAAGGAATTGTTAGCTCTATTCGGGCCTACCCTCACGGACTACTTGAATTTAAGGGTTTCATTCGACCCGTTCCCCCAATCAGGGGATATACTAATCATTGGTATGCTGACCCAATCCACACATGCCACCTTGCTCAAGCGGCTCGCTGAGGGGACGGACCCGGCCGCCTGGCAGGAATTCTGTGATCGTTACGGCGAACTCATCCGCGGATTCACCCGCCGATACGGTCTCCAGCCCGCCGACAGCGACGACGTCGTACAGGAAGTCCTGACGGCCCTGACAAAATCGATGCCGAGGTTTCGCTACGAACCGAGGAAGGGCAAGTTCCGCTCCTATCTGAAG
>JBHHUV010000227.1:0-4942 GCA_046754005.1 Phycisphaerae bacterium
CGGCACGCGCGGTGTGGGCAAGACGTCGATGGCTCGGATTCTGGCGAAGGCGCTCAACTGCCTGGAGGCCGACGGGGCCACCGTGAGTCCATGTGGCCGGTGCGAGGCCTGCGTGAACATCGCGCGCGGCGAGGATATGGATGTGATCGAAATCGACGCCGCGAGTAATACCAGCGTCGACGACATCCGCGAACTCCGCGGGAACGCGATCTATCGCCCGACGCGATGCAGATTCAAGATCTACATCATCGACGAAGTTCACATGCTCAGTAAGAGTGCGTTCAATGCCTTGTTGAAGACGCTCGAGGAACCGCCGGATCACGTCAAGTTCATCTTCGCCACGACCGAGGTACAGAAGGTTCCGGCGACGATCCTCAGCCGTGTTCAGAAATTCGATTTCTCGTCCCTCTCCGCCGACGAAATCGCCGATCAGCTTTTGAAAATTTGCAAGGCCGAGGAAGTCGACATCGAGGATCCCGCCGCCCGGCGCCTTGCCCGTCTGGCCAACGGATCGATGCGTGATGCCTTGAGCCTTCTCGACCAGGTTCTTTCGATGGCGGACGGAAAACTGACGTCCACGATTGTGGATGAACTCTTTCCGGCGGCCCATGATGAACTGTTCGCGGAGCTGATCGACCGATTTTCCGAGGGTGACGCCGCCAGCGCGCTCGACTTGGTGGATCGCAGCCTGAGTCGAGGGGCAACACCGGATCACTGGTGCGGCCTGCTGATCGATCAGATTCGCGATCTGATGGTTCTTCGAGTCTGCGGCGGCGAGAGCGAGTTGGTCGATGTGCCTTCCTCGCTCCGGCCCAAACTTGTCGAGCAGAGTCAAAAGTTCGACGGCAGTACATTCGTCTATATGATAAGCGTTCTGGAGGAACTTCGCCGTATCGTCAAGAACAGCGGCAGCAGCCGTGCCCTGATCGAGACTGCTGTTGTGCGGTTGTCCGAGGCATCGAACTTCTCCTCGATCGAATCGCTCCTGGCCCAGGTTCAGGGCGGCGGCACGGCTGGCGGTAGGACCACCCCACCCGTTGATTCTCGATCTCGGCCCGCCGCGACTGTAAAAAAAAACAATCCGCCGCAGGTGAGGAAACGCAGTGATTCGATTAACGCCTCCCCCCAGCCCAAGCCGGTGATCCGAGCAGCCTCGACGCGAAAACCGTCAGATACAGTGCCGAAGGTTCCCTCTCCGGCGCGCAGGACCACCCAGGCGGACCTCAAGGCCGCCCAAGACGATCCGGATGTCAAGGCGGCACTCGATTTGTTCGGTGGGCAGATTGTGGAAGTCGTGCGAGCAACCCCTGGGAACCCTCGCCCCATCCAGACAGACAACCAACCGTAAGGAGTCCCCTATGTTCGAAAAACTCGGCGATGTCGCCGGCATGATGAAACAGGCCAAGGAGATGCAGTCGCGTGTGAAACAAATGCAGGAGGAACTGACGCGCATGCGTTTCGAGGCCGACAGCGGGGCCGGTGCCGTCCGGGCGGTCGTCACGGGCAAGCTGGAACTGGTCGACATCAAGATCGACCCTCAGACCCTTTCGGGCGGCGATGTGGAGATGCTGGAGGATCTCGTGAAGTCGGCGGTCGGCGCTGCCCAGAAGAAGGCGGCGGAGGGCGTCAAGGCCGAGATGCAGAAGATCACCGGGGGTTTGAACCTGCCCGGTCTCGACGGTCTGCTGGGGGGTTGACGATTCGCCGTGGCCGACTCCGTTCCGACATCACTCGAGCAATTGATGAAAGAATTCGAACGTCTCCCCGGCATCGGTCCGAGGAGCGCCGAGCGGCTTGCCTTCCATATTCTCAAGTCCGACAGGGAAACGGCGCTGGCGCTGGCACAGGCCGTCCGCGACGTGAAGGATCGGGTTCGCCACTGCGGCACCTGCTACAACCTGACGGAATCCGATCCGTGTGTGATTTGCGCAGACTCTCGTCGTGATCAGGGTCAGATCTATGTCGTGGAGCAGCCCAAGGATCTGCTGCTTCTGGAATCGACCGGTCTGATCCAAGGGGTCTACCATGTCCTCCTGGGGCACATCGCCCCGCTGGACGGTGTCGAACCGGGTGATCTTACTCTTGCGGCGCTGGCCGAGCGTGTGAAGGCCGGCGACATTCGGGAAATCGTCATCGCGACCAACCCGACGCTGGAGGGAGAGGGGACGGCGCTGCATATCAAGAGCCTGTTCGCGGATCAGTCTGTCGAAGTCACGCGACTGGCGCGTGGGCTTCCGAGCGGTTCCCAGATCGAGTATGCCAGCCGGGCGGTTTTACAGGATGCGATCGAAGGCCGGACTACTTATTGACATCCAAGCCCGATATTCCACGACTCATATCTGGAAATGGCGTTCTAACTTCTTCAATGGGTTGGAATTGCGCACACTTAGCAAATTCTATGCCGAATCCCCGAAAAAAGGGAAAAATCACACGTCATTGTGGTATAATTGCGTTGACCGGGTGATGGCCAATACCGACAATTAACCAGTGATCCCCATTGGGATCAAGCAGGCTTCGTGAAACGGAATGGTGGGGCGATGTCGCAGTACTTATCCATGGTGCCGACTCAGCAGTTGCGGCTGGAGCAACGGCTCACTCCCCAGCTCATCCAGTCGATGGAGATCCTGCAACTGCCCTTGCTCGCGCTGGAAGCGCGTGTCCGGGAGGAACTCGAATCGAACCCGATTCTTGAAGAGCAGGATATGCTCCCCACTCCGGAAGCCGCCAGCCCGACAGAGGATGCGGCCAACACCCCGGAACAGCAGGACCAGGCGGACGGATTCGATCGCCTGGAAACTATGTCACGAGATCTCGAATTCGATCCCGGCGACATGGCCTATGGAAGTGGAAAATCATTTGACGGTGAGCGTGATGCCAAGCTCGATGCCATGGCCAACACCGCCAGCCGCGGTGAGGATCTCAAGGAATCACTCCTGCGACAATGGTCGCTTATCGAAGTATCAGAACCCATCCATCAGGCCGGCAATGCGCTCATCGACTGGATGGACGAAGATGGCTATCTGAGAATCGAGAATGAACACCATCCGGCTCGAAAAAACGGCGACGTCACCGAGGCTCGCCCCCTGATCATCCGGCGATCGGAAGATCAGATCGAACAGTTGATGGACGAAATCGCACTTTCTCGTAACCCTCCGATCGACCGAGACGTGCTGGATGAGGCGCTCCGCCTGGTTCAGTCCCTTGAGCCGACGGGCATCGCCGCCCGCGATTTGGCCGAATGCCTGCTGATTCAGTTGAATGCCCATGGCGACTGCGACCCCTTCCTTGCCAAGCTGGTTCGCGATCATCTGGTCGACCTGGCAAAGAACATGTTTCCTTATGTGGTTAAAAAGACCGGCCGGAGCCTGGAGGACATCAAGGCAGCCCTGAAGGTGATCGGCAAGCTGAATCATCATCCCGGTCTTCTGGTGCAGCCGGACACGGTTCCTCGGATCTCCCCGGACGTCATCATCGACTACAACGAGGAGGGTGACGGCTATACCGTTCGACTGGCGAGAGGCAGCAGTCCGCGTCTTCGCATATCCGCACACTATCGCCGGATGTTACAAGACAAGACCCAGGACAAGACCGCGCGGGATTTCATTCGCCGCCGCGTCGAGGCCGCGCATGCGATCATCGATGCCATCCAGTATCGTCGCGAGCGGATGCTCGAACTCGCCAAGGTGATCGTCGATCGGCAGCGCGAGTTTTTTGATTACGGACCGCAATTCCTGAATGTGTTGCGCATGCGTGATCTGGCCGAGGAGTTCGGTTGCGATCCCTCGACGATCAGCCGTACCGTCGATGGCAAGTACGTTCAGACCCCCCGGGGTATCTTTCCGATTCGGATGTTTTTCACAGGTGGCATCACCGACAGCCGGGGCGAGAGCATCAGTTGGGACAGCATCAAGGCCAAGGTCAAGACCATCATCGACGAGGAAGACAAGTCCAATCCCCTCGCCGACGACGAGATAGCCAAAAAACTCAGCGAGTTGGGTACCCCTGTCGCCCGACGTACCGTGGCCAAGTATCGCAACCAGTTGAAACTGCCGTCCGCCCGGCAACGCCGTGAATACTGATATCATCTCCTGATCGGATTCTTCTCGCATCCCATCAAATCCTCCTCATACCGACAAACGTGAGGCCCGTGCGGGGCTTATAGGCGGCACGATCGGCCGTGAGAATGTGCGCTAAATAAGAACGACGGTCACCCCCAATACGATAACTGGTATGATTGCGCGGACTGTGTCACCTCGATTGTGGGAGGTGCCTGTTCGAAGCCCAATCGGAGCAGGAGTCGAGCCATGCATCCAAGCTTACTCACCCTATCGGCAATGAGTGTTCTCGTGGGAACTTTCGGCTGCTCCCCGACCGGTGTTTCTGGCAGCAACGTTAAAAAAAGCGAGATTCGCCAAGTCGAAGCATTTGATGAGGTCCAGATTGAATGCGCCGGGATCGTCGATATCGTGATCGGTAAGCCTCAGGCATTGAAGATTACGTGCGACGACAATCTCCTGCCGCTGATAGAAACACATGTCCGCGATGGCCGCTTGGTCGTCCGGCCCGGTCGAACCATCCGGGACTCCCACCTGACAATCGAGATCACCGCCGAAGACATCAAACTGTTGGAACTGAACGGCGCCGGCGTCGTCGAGCTGACCGACGTAGACAACGAGTGTCTTGATTTGGCCATGAGCGGGGCCGCCCGGACCACAATCAGCGGTCGAACCCGTCGATTCGAGCTGACCCTCAGCCATCTGCACGACCACGGTTCGGCCCATTGCACACAGCAAGGATTCGACCGCGGAGGGCTCTCGGGGAGCATAACTTCGTAGCCGAGCCGGCTTGGCCGCCCATCTCGCCTGCCGAGCTCGCCTGCCGAGCCATTTTCCCTCGCAGCTATTCCACTGCGCCTCTGAATGAGCACCCTGGTCATACTACC
>JBHHUV010000228.1:0-4927 GCA_046754005.1 Phycisphaerae bacterium
GGATCATCGCCAAATCGGATCTGCAAATCTTCGATCCAGATCTCTTTCCGCTGGTCGCGCGGCAGGGATTGGGCCAGCCGTACATAATCGTCTGCGGTCTTCACATCCTTCAATTCGCTTGGAGTGGCCGCTTCGAAGGACCGATGAATCACGTCCAGGATCCGTGGAATATAGACATTATTCGCCGGAAACTTGGCCAGCTTGTTCAGCGTCGCCTCATCACCGCTGGTCTTCTTGGCCGAGTTGAATTCCTGTTTCAGCTTCTTCGCGGCGCCCGCCACATCGGCAGCCCGCTTGATCGGTGTCGATCCGCCCGTCGCATTGATCGCTCGCATCGCCGCCTCGGACGAGGGGTAGCGCGTCGGGGTGATGAGGTTCGGAGCCAGACCTCCCAGCCCTTCCGATAGGCTTCCCTTGGCCATGACGCTGCCGAACCAGAGAAGCCCCGACGCCATCGCCAGGCACGCGGCGGACGCGGCAAACCACGGTCGCTTCTTACCCCACAACAGCGTCCGGCGAACCTCCACGGGCAAGAGGTTCGAATCGACCGCGGACAACTCCAGGCCCTGAAGCGCCAGCCCGTACGCAACCGCCAGGCTCATGGAGTTCTCGTCGAACTCAGCCTTCTTCGCGATGCCGGTCTCGATCAAATGCGTGAACTCACTCAGCTTGTCGACCTTCATCGAAAGATTCTGGTGCAGGAATTTCTGGAGACCCGGCAGCTTGAACGCATTCCCCATCCCGATCACCCGCGTGATATTCGCATCGCGGTGGGTCGACGTGTAAAACCCGATCGATCGCTGAACCTCGGACACCAGGTCGGCAAAGACCGGTCGCATCGCCTGAAAGATCTGACGGGCATACTTCGACGCGGCGGCATTTCGCTTGAGACGTTCCGCCTTCTTGAACGGAACCTTGAACGCCGAGACCAGGGCCTCGGTAAACTTGTTGCCCCCGATCGGAATCGGTCGAGACCAGATCCGGGATCCCTCGACAACGATGAGATCAGTCGCCAAAGCACCCATGTCGAGGAGAATCGCCGCCTCCCCCTCATCAAGGCTGACCTCGTAGCGCATCGTGTTGTAAGAGGCCATCGGCCCCGTTTGGACGATCGACGGCTCAACACCCAACTGCGTGAATATCGAGAGATAATTGCGGATCAGTTCCTTGCGAATCGCGAAGATGCCGACCTCGACCTCGGCCGTCTCACCCTCGGTGAAGATCTGATAGTCCCAGACCACCTCGTCCATGTCGAACGGAATCTGCTGACTGGCCTCATACTGAACCATGTCCGGGATCTTCTTCGGCTCCACCGGCGGCATCTTCGTGAACCGCGTCAGCGTCTGTTGACCCGGCACCGAGACCACAATACGGGCGTTGCTGATGTCGTTCCGAGAGGCGAAGGTCTCGATGGCCTTGGTCATGATCGAGGTCGAATCCGCCTCTGCCTGAGAGAGGATTTGATCGTGCTCGACCAGGTCGAAGCCTTGTAGTTCGACCTTGTCGCCGGATGATTGGAGCTTGATCGCCTTCAGCGAACACTGCCCAACATCAATCCCCCAGACGGGTAGCTTCGAAGCCATGATCTTCTCCGGATAGTCTCAAAATCGATCGCGACGGTGATCCGTCGGCCACCAGCAAGTCCGGTATGGGATGGGTACACACCATCGCATTGCCTTCATCTCCGTCCGGTGATGACAATACAGAGCGAATGGGCCGGGGTGGGCTGCCGTTGCGGGGGAGAAATACGCCCCCACTGACAGTAAAATCGGCCACGGAACCGCCGTGGACGGCGATGATGCTCCTAACTACTTTACTCTACCCGGCTCGCCGCAGACAGTCAATACAATCGCCCCGGAAGGGGGGCACTTTGGGGAGCATCGGCGTCCCGCCGGTGCGACAACGAATTTCTCAACCACCCACCGGCATGAGGCCAATGCTCACCGAATTACAATGAACCACTACCATCGCACCTTTTTCGGTCCATGATAGTTCTCGACCCATGACAGTTCAGTCAGGTCTGTCCTTCCAGTCTCTACCGTTGCACCGGTTTCTCCCGGCGCGCCGGGAATGCAGTGGGGGCATACCCAACCCCCAAGGACCGATAGGGTGGCAGTGGCGAACCAACTCACACTCCACCCCGAAAAACTCCCCACAACGGGCTTCAGCCGGTCTGCTCATAAATGCAATCCCGATTCATCACCTCGTCCTTCCGGTTAATCGCACAGCGGCAAACGGCGTGTCTCGCCATAAAATCGAGTTTGTCGTAAACTCCCCCCCGTTGCCCGAACGGGTTCAGGAAACACAACACAAGGAGATCCCTATGCCGGTCACCGT
The DNA here is from genome assembly GCA_046754005.1 of Phycisphaerae bacterium. Classification (GTDB taxonomy): domain Bacteria; phylum Planctomycetota; class Phycisphaerae; order UBA1845; family UTPLA1; genus CAYXGR01. The sequence goes on from JBHHUV010000228.1 coordinate 2,338, forward strand.
CAAGCGCGCTTCGCTCTGGACGATCGACACGCCGAACCACCCCGGAACCCTCGCCGCGACCCTTCAACCCTTGGCCGAGGGTAAGGTCAACCTCGATTTGGTGATGGGATACAGCCTTCCCGACAAGTCCGCCGCCACGATCGAGGTCTATCCGGTCACCACCCAACAGGGGCAGCGAACAGCCCGCGCCACGGGATTCCGAAAGTCGCCCTTTCCCTGTGTGAGTGTGACCGGTACCAATTGCGTGGGCCTGGGTCGCCGGATCGCCGCCGCCCTGGCCGAGGCCGGCATCAACATCAATTTTTTTCTGGCCCAGGTGGTGGATAAACGGTACACAGCAATGTTCAGCTTTGAGGCCGATTCGGAGGCCGATCTCGCGGTGAAGATCATCCGCAAGGCCGTCAAGACGGAGCCAGCCGTCGCCGGGAATCGGAAGGCGTCAAAAAAGACCGGCCGTTCATCCGCGAGCGCCGCCCGTGCGACTCGGTCGGTATCCCGAAAGAAGTCCGCCGGCGGCGCGGCGAAGAAGACAATCCGAAGCAAGGCCCGACGACGAAGATGAGTCCTCGCCGCGAACTCCGTGGAGCGTGGGATTCCATTAAGAGGGAATAGACATGTCCGGAAGACCTGACCGACTGATCGGTTTTGCAATGTGTATGCTGCTGTTCGGATGCGATAGCGGAACGAAGAACAAACCCGCTCCTGCTGTCAAACCCGCATCCAAAACAAAATCGGCCGCCCCCGACGTCAAGGCGACCCCTGACACCGCGCCCCCGGTTCAGGCCAAACCCGAGCCTGTTCCGGATAAACCGAAGTCGCCACCGCCACCCCCCCCGCCATCATCCGCTGCCGGTCCCAAATGGGAAATCGAAAACGTCGTATATGACTTCGGCGCGGTCTGGGCCGGGAAAGAGGTGCGGCATCCCTTCGAGATTCGCAATGTCGGCGACCAGACACTCAATATAGACAGACCCAAGGCGCGATGCTCCTGTTCAGCCGCCGAGAGCTACTCCCGACAGGTACCACCCAACGGAACCGGGGTGATCCCGTTCCTTCTGAAAACCACCAACAAGGTGGGACCGGTCAACGAGTGGCTGACCATCGGTACCAACGATCCGCTCCGACCCGAGATGAAGATCTGGATGCGCGGCATAGTGAAAACAGTCTGCACGCCGGAGGTCATCGCGGATGAATCAATCGCGGCCGGAGCGCGGGGCGCACCCGGGATAGAAGTCCTCAAGAAACGCAAGGCTCACTTCGGCAACATCACATCGAACCAGAGCCTGTACCGGGTGATCCGGTTGACCAACGCAACCGATGCCCCTCTGAGCCTGGAACTTCTCGATGCCCCCCGGGCCATTCTCAAAGTGAATTCCAAATCCGAAATGATTCCCAACCCGTTCCAGGCCAGCATCGAAGAGGTCGAACCCGGTCAGGTTTTCGAGTTAACGGTCACGGGAAAGCCCCCCTTCCAGGTGGGCACCACGACCATGGGGATCAACTTCAAGACCAACATTCCCGACCAGCCGTATTATGCAATGGCGGCGACGGCCTATGTCCCGGCGCGGATCGAAGTCCGCCCCTACAAGATCGTCACGAATCTTCAGGCCAATACCAAACTCCGCACCATCCGCATCGTCAACAACGGGACCACCCCCTTCAAGATAACATCGTTCGCCACCAGCGATCCAACCTATCGTCTGCGCCGCGTACCGACCAAGCCGAGCGAACGGAACACCGACAAGTTCGAGTTGATGCTGCCTCCGGGTAATTACATCCCGCCCAGCTACGGCGAGGTGGTTCGATTCGAGACAACGGACGCCGAGAAGCCGATTATTGATATCCCCGTCCTCCCGGACTTGAGGAAGCCGCCGACCGCCCGACCGGCCAACCTCCCGATCCAATGGACTCCCGGCAAGCAGTAGCATGGCGCCCTCAGATCCGGCGCCCGTCATGAAGCGGTGGGTATTAAATGGCAATTACCATTTTCTTCGGATCATGGTATGGAAACGAGTAATCCACTCACACGATCTTGAGACAACACGATGAAGCTGATCGTCCAAGTCCCATGCCTCAACGAGGAAGACACGCTTCCCGCGACCCTGCAGGATATTCCGCGCAAGATCGAAGGCATCGATACCGTCGAAATCCTCATCATCGACGACGGCTGCACCGACCGCACCGTCGAAATTGCCCGCGAACTCGGCGTCGACCACATCGTCCGCTTCCCCGGCAATCGCGGCCTCGGCCACGCCTTCGCCGTCGGTATGGACTACTGTCTAAATCATGGCGCCGACATCATCGTCAACACCGACGGTGACAACCAGTACTACGGCGGCGATATCCCCACCCTGGTCCGGCCCATCCTCGAGGGCCGCGCCGATCTCGTCATCGGCGATCGCCAGCCGGAAAAAGTCGAGCACTTCTCATTCGTCAAAAAAAAGATGCAGACCCTCGGCAGCCGAGTCGTCAGCCGCCTCGCCGATCTCGACGTCCCCGACGTCCCCAGCGGTTTTAAAGCCTATTCCCGAGAGGCCGCCATGCGCGTCGCCTTCTCGACCGATTTCGACCACACCGTCGATCACGTCAT
>JBHHUV010000229.1:0-4916 GCA_046754005.1 Phycisphaerae bacterium
GGATTATGCCGGACTGTGCTCCGACAAGATCCCGCCTGAACTGTCATGGACCCGCGCCACCCTGGGTTATCGCGATGAATTGACACCCAGCCCTGAAAGGGCGATACAATCCGTACGTCTTACAAAGCCGAAGTATGGTTTTCCCACCCTGCAAACGACATCCGTGAACTTGAACCCAGAACCAGGAAACCCCGAAGAAATAGCTTCCTGATGTTTCGATGTGCGCCCTGGGTGAGATGAACTGGAAGCACAAGCTGAAATGAACGCGTTCGAATTACACCAGGAGCTGTTCTTCCTGACAGGCAACCAGTGCCTGAATCTTGCCATTCCGCAGCCCCGCGGCGCTCTGCCAGGAGACCTCGGCGTCCTCCTCCAGATAATTCTTGATCCGCCGGCAGGCCAGCAGGACCGTGGTATGGTTTTTCTTGCCCATCAGCCGGGCGATCTCGGGAAAGCTCAAGTCGGTGTGTTTCCTTGCCAGATACATCGCGATATTCCGAGCCAGGGCGATGGTGCGCGACTTGCGAGACGTGTGTAGATCCGCGGGGGAGAGGCCGAAATAGGTCGCCACACTCAGTTCGATATCGCTCACGGTGAGGATCTTGCCCGTCTGAGTCAGATGGTCCTCCAGCGCCTGACGCGCCAGATCGAAGGTGATCTCCATCTTGGTCAACGAGGCATAGGCCAACAGCTTCAGAAGACAGCCCTCGAGCTCACGCACATTCGCCTGAATCTTTTCGGCGATGTAACGAATGACCGGTTCGGGAACATGGTGTTGCGTCTTCATGGCCCGGCGCCGCAATATCTCGCATCGGATTTCCGTGTCCGGTCGCTCGATCCGCACGATCATACCCGCCAGCAGGCGGCTGACGAGTGGTTCCGACAAATCGCCGATCATCTTGGGATGTGCGTCGGAGGCAAAGACCACGCGCTTGCTGTTCGCACTGATGGTATTGAAGGTGTGCAGGAATTCCTCCTGCGTCGCCTTTTTGTTGGCGATGAACTGCATGTCATCCAACAGCAGGACGTCAAGATCACGATAGCGATGCCGGAAGGCGTCCAGCCGTCGCTCCCTCAGGGCATAGAGAAACTGGTTGGTGAACTCCTCGCCGGAGGCGTAAAGCCACCGGACTTGGGGCTTCGTTTCCGACAAGGCGTTCGCGATGCCATGCAACAGGTGAGTCTTGCCCAGGCCGCACGCGCTGTGGAAAAAGACAGGGTTCATCTCGCCGCCCGTGTTCTCGACCACGTCGGCCGCCACGGAATGGGCCAGGCGGTTGGTGCGCCCGACTACGAACTCCTCGAGGCGGCCGCGCAGCTTGCGCCGATGCATCCGTCCGGCCCCGTTCTTCCCCTTGCGCTCTCGAGCCTCTCGAACCGTTCGCTCGGCATTCTTCTCGATGAATTCTGCCTGTGAATTGAGCTGGCTCTTGCGCAGATTTCGAAACAGCACCGGGTCGATCGCATAGGAAACCTGCGTCTCACGACCGAGCACCTCGGCGGCAGCCTCGGAGATCACCTCTGAAAAATGATCCTCGATCCAGTTGCCGATGAACAGGTTGGGCACGCCGACATCGAGACACCCATCGTTGTACGACAGTTGCGTCGAGTTTTTGAACCATATTTTGTAGCGTTGAGGCCCAACCAGCTCTGCGATGCGCGCTCGGATCCGCTCTTCACACGGCTGCGGTTTCGCGAGCACTTCAACAATTGGATTGCTTTCATGATTTTCGATGGTTGCGACTTGGGGGGAGGATTCAATCTGATTGATGGGGGCCACTGCGCGCTCCTTCGCCGCTCCGCCTGCGGGCGCGGGTGATTTAAGGGTTCAACTCTTGTGAACTCAACTTCGGCGAGGTGACGGTCTTTAATGATTCGGTGCCTTCCGGCCCGATGAAACAACGAAAACAGTCGAGCGATAAAACCGTTCCTTGCCTGCCGAGCAGAGAGTGTAAGTATTGCGCCCATTCCCGTCAATTAAGAAATTCCCTGAAACATTGTGCACAGGGCCAGATGATCGGTGAAATAGAAACTTAGAACTGAGATTTTTTTTTGCTCCACCTGTTGTCCACATCCGCTTCGGCATCGTGTAAAATCGGTGGAAAACACCCCCGTTTCGAGCCATATCCTATGTTTTTTTCGGACTCTGATCGAACGGTCGGATCATCGCCCGCCGGCGGTGAGTCAGACGAAATCCGGCCTCTTCGTACAGCCGACGCGCCGGCAGGTTGTTCGAATCGACCGCGAGCGTGACCGATTGGCAAGGTTCACGATACGCCATATAGAGACAATAGTCTAACATATAGCGGCCCACTCCACGGCCGCGAAATGCAGGGTGAACCCCCATATAGACAAGCTCCAAAACCGGCAGAAGTGCATGGGCCCCCAATAGAAGACAGCCGACCGCCGTCCCTCCGCTCCGGAGCAGATGCCACCGACGAGGATCGAATCGACCGGTGGCTTTGTGGCCCGCGATCACGTCTTCCATTTCACGAAGATGACTCAGGCCCGGACAATCCAGCCCCCCCTCATAGGTCGCCCGGATCAAATCCACAAATGTCGAATGGGTCTCGGGATCATAATGAATCCATTCCATCGCCCCTCCGTCCAATCCTTCCGGTGCCCGCGGCGCTGGATGACGCGGGCCACGATTGAGCTTCAGCTCCAAATAACGCAGCACAGCCACCTCACCAAAAGCCGCGTCCTCCAGCACGCGACGATTCTCCGAATCATCCACCTCGATCAACGCCTGTAGCAGGCGAATATCCCGACTGGATTCCTGTTCAACCGCATGCGCCACAAGTTGTCGTAATGCACCCGCCTGCGTCCCATTCGCCCCCCCACCGGCCGGCAACAGAAGCATCGCCGTCCGGCCGGGCGACTCGATGCACGTGCACGCCGAAAGCCACCGCCCCTCCGACTCGCAATGCCACTGTCGGCTCAAGTCGATCGACATCACCCGGGCATACGCCATGAACGTGGTGACATGATGTTCCAGTTCTACTTCGCTGCACGCGCGGGAAGCAAGGCAATGCCTCAGCGCGACGCGCCGGTCCCGAGCATCGGTCGATTGAATTTCATAGGAGGAATTCAAGCCAAGACCGCCTCATCCACCCCCCCAAGCGTTCATCCACGACGGAGCCAACTTGTCGCTATCCGCCCTGTCCCCCACTTACCCCTGCTCTATTTCGTATTTCTTTACGCGATAGCGCAAATTGTCGCGGCTGATGCCCAGGCTCCGAGCCGCCTTCGACTGATTCCAGCCATTCTCCCGCAACGCCTTGATGATCAACGCCTTTTCGTAACCCCACAGCGACGATTCGGACTTGTCATTTTCCCGAGACGCCTCCTCTCCGGCGATCTCGCGAGGAAGGTGGGCCGCCGTCATCGTGCCGCCATCGGCCAACAGAACGGCCCGCTCCAGGATGTTCTGAAGTTCGCGAATGTTGCCCGGCCATCGATAGGTGGCCATCAGCGCCATCGCTTCGTTGCTCACCTTGGGCGTGGGACAGGCCAGTTCCCGCGCCGAAATGTGAATGAAATGATCGACCAGCAGCGGAATATCCTCCGACCGTTTCCGCAAAGGCGGTAGTTCGATCGGGAATACATTGAGCCTATAGTATAAATCCTCCCGAAAATCCCCGTTCTCCATCGCCTCACGAAGATTGCGATTCGTCGCCGCGATGATCCGAACATCCGTCGCGATTGTGTGCGTGCCCCCCACCCGAACGAATTCCTTCTCCTGCAACACCCGCAACAGCTTCACCTGCGTACTCTGGGATATATCCCCGATCTCGTCCAGAAACAGCGTCCCGCCGTCCGCCATCTCGAAACGCCCCATTTTCTCCGCGTGCGCGCCGGTGAACGCCCCCTTCTCGTGGCCGAACAGTTCGCTCTCCAGCAGCGTCTCCGGTAGCGCGGCGCAGTTGATCGCGATAAACGGCTTGTCACGCCTCGGACTCGCGCTGCGAATCTGACGTGCCGTCACCTCCTTCCCCGTGCCGGTCTCACCCAGCAGCAGGACCGTCGCGTTGCTGCCGGCGACACGATTCACCATGTCGGTCACCAGCTTCAGAGCGGACGAGTTGCCGATGACCGGCGTCGCGACGCTTAGCGTCTCGCGCAGACCCCGATTCTCGCGAACGACTTTTTCGTGCTTCGCCGCGTTGTGCGCCCCACTCGCGGCAAGGTTCGCGAAAATCTGCAAGACCGTCTTGTCATCCTCGTCATAGGTTCCCCCCCCGATTTTGTTCAGCACCTCGACAACACCGATGGTCTCATCCTTCCAGATCAACGGAGCCGCCAGCAGGCCGTGCGTCTGAAAACTGCTCTTCGCGTCGATCCCACGAAAGAAGTCCTGATCCTGGCTCACATCGCTCACGATCACCGGCTCCCCCGTCGTCGAGACGCGACCGGCGATCCCCAGGTTCGCATCGAACTCCTCACCGATCAGCGCTGATCCCCGATCCCCCACCGCCGCCATGAACACTAGCTTGTTCCGCCGCTTATCAAGCAGCAACACGCTCGACGCCTCCGATCGAAGAACGACCGCCGCGGTCCGCGTGATCGCCTGAAGCACTTCACCCAGGTTCAGCGATGCGTTGATCGCCGAAGAAGCCTCGACCAGGGCGGTCACCGTGCCGGATGGAAGCCCGCGATAGGATGCCGATAGGGATGCGTTCATTTGGCTTGAGCTGCACTTAATGCGGATCGCCGGGTATCACCCGCCCGAACCGACTGCGGGTTGATCCTGAAACAAGGGTTCGACAGACCGGTAAGCTTGAGGATTCGCCTCGGAAAGAGAACGCCCTTATTGTGCTAACCCTCGGTGTAGACGGTAGTTTTGACGGCTGGGTGTGTCAAGGGTAAATTTCCCCATGAGCTGGTTTCGATAATCAACCACTTCCGGGCGAACC
>JBHHUV010000230.1:0-4914 GCA_046754005.1 Phycisphaerae bacterium
CATCCCGTTTCGCGACGAATGCCGCACACTTAACTTCGGCGCTGGGTTCGGATCGGTGTTTCTTCATGTCATCTGATTCCATCATAGTCGGTTGGTCGAACTCTGGAGGTTCGCCACGTTTTTCCTACTTCCAGGATAGCAACCGAGCAGCGATAGCGCAAGAATCAGGTCGACGGCGCCGAACAGAGAAGAACTGGATAACTATCTGGGTGACGATCAATGCGGTGGCTGGAAAAACAGTACGTACTGTTTTTGGCGGCTGTACCGCGATTCCACGCTCAGAAATGCAGGTGAATGCGAACGATTGCGAAAGAAGACGAAGTGATGTAACATGCCGTCAACAAAGCTATTCCTGTGCTTTTTGGCGTGTGTCTTGTCGTGGATGGCATGCAAGAGGTCGTGGGTTCGAACCCCATCGGCTCCATTCTATATAAGTAAAACGCACTTCTTTCGACTGAGGTGAATCCGACAATAACGGGTCATTGCCCCTGGATTCCGAGGTTGGCTCTTCGTGTTCGAGTCGTTGAGTCATGTATCGAACTGCTCAATCGAGCATTGTTGTCGGATGGTTCCTCCTTCACTGTGCCTTTGTGCCTTGATTTTGCAGCTTCACCCGCCACTCTGAGGCCCGTTGTGACTTGCCCCAGGCCTCGTAGAGGTTGGCAATGCGCTCGATGGCTTGGCGCAGACGTTGGTCGCGCTCCACCGCCGGGATTGCGTCCGGCTTCCCATTCAGACCCGCGTAGGCCTCGAGCAGCATCGGTTCGGCCTCGTCGAATGTGCCTTGCGCGGTAAGGCTCGCGCCCAGTACGCTCTGCGTATTAAAAATCAGCCAATGACCTTCCGGCAACGCCTTTCGGCGAATGGCCAGCGACTCACGCAGCAGCGGTTCGGCTTCGGCGCACGCTCCCTTGATCAGGAGCAGCATCCCAAAGTCATGGAGGGTATCGGCCACGTCCGGATGTTCGTTGCCCAGCACCTTCCGACGTATCGCCAGGGCTTCGCGGAATAACGGCTCGGCCTCGGCGGTGCGCCCTTGAACCCGATACAGGTCCGCGAGACTGCTCATGGAGCTCATCGTATCCTGATGCTCGTCGCCGAGGACGCGCCGGCTCGTCTCCAACACTTTGAGATACAGCGGCTCGGCCTCGGCATAACGACCCTGGTTCCTGTACAACATCGCCAGGTTGTATGCGGAGCCCAACGTGTCCGGGTGCTCTTCGCCGAGCACCCGCTTCTGGATCGTCAGCGCCTCGACATACAGCGGCTCAGCCTCGGTATAGCGGCCTTGCTGGAAGTACAGGGCCGCGAGGTTGTTCATCATTTTCAGTGTATCCGGATGCTCGTCGCCTAGTACGCGCTTCCTCGTCTCCATCACCTTGAGATAATGCGGTACGGCGTCGGCGTAGCGACCCTGGCTGTGGTACAGGACCGCGAGGTTGTTCATCATCTTCAGCGTGTCCGGGTGTTCCTCGCCGAGCAAGCGCTTCTGGATCTCCAGTGCCCTGGCAAAGAGCGGCTCCGCATCGGCATATTTCCGTTGGATCGCGTATACGATTCCCAGATTGATCATGGAACTCAGCGTTCTCGGATGTTCCTCTCCCAGCACGCGTTGTCGCGTCTTCAGTACCTTGAGATGCAGCCGCTCAGCCTCGGCGTAGCGGCCCTGGCGGCGATGTAGGTTGGCGAGGTTGTTCATGGTGTCCAGTGTGTCCGGGTGCTCCTTGCCGAGCACCCGATTGCGCCTCTCCAGCGTCTTGAGATAGAGCGGCTCGGCCTTGGCATAGCGGCCCTGTCTCATGTACAGGTTCGCGAGGTTATCTATGTTGCCCAGTGTGTCTGGATGGTCCTCGCCGAGTACGCGCCGTTGCATCTCCAACGTCCGGAGGTATAGCGACTCGGCCTCTGCATAACGACCTTGGTCCTCATACACCAACGCGAGACCGTGCATGGAATTCAGCGTGTCCGGGTGCGGTTCCCCGAGCGCCTCCTTCTGCGTACCCAGCGTCTGGAGGTGCAGTACCTCGGCCTCGTCGTATCGCCCCTGGAGCCTGTACAGGTTTGCGAGGTTGCTTATGGATCTCAGCGTGTCTGGATGTTTCTCGCCGAACATGCGCTCGTACAGGTTCCGCGCCGCGACAAACTGCTGTTCGGCGGTGTCATATTCGCCAATGGACGAATAGGTTTTGCCGATCGTGGTGCGGATCGCCGCTTCGACCAACGGCTGATCGGCCAGCTCGGTCTTGATCCGGTCCGCGGCTTCATCCAGGATGATTCGCATCAGCCGCGTGTCCAGGTCCCTGGCGATTTCCGGATTGATGCCAGAGAGCATCTTCCGCGTGAAGCGAGCCACCTGTTCTGCGCGCTTGCGTTCCGTCTGGGCCTGCTTCCTCGCCTTCGTCTCGGCGACCCGGGCGCGGGCTTGGCCGAGTGCGAAGATCGTCGAGGCGGTAATGCCGGCCACCAGGACGAAAGCAAGAACGCCCAGCGAATATACCAATCGCCGGTTTCTGCGGGCAAACTTGCGAAGCTGATACCACGAGCTTGCCGGTCTCGCGGCGATGGGTTCGTCGCCGAGATACCGGCGGATGTCCTGCGCGAGATCGGATGCGGACGGATAACGACGGCTCTTGTCTTTTTCCAGGGCCTTGGCGACAATCGTCTCCAGATCGCCGCGAAAAACCTTGTTGATCGAACTCAGAGGCGTGGGATCCTCCTCCCCGATCACCCGCACCGCCTCGGGGATTCGCTTGTTTCGCAGGTCATAGGGCAAACGTCCAGCCAGGAGTTCATAGCCGACCACGCCGAGGGCATAAACGTCCGAGCGGGTGTCCAGATTCGCCGGATTGCCGCTCACCTGTTCGGGGCTCATGTAGGGGATCGTGCCGATGAGTTGGCCGATATCGGTTCGGAGTGTCGTCGTCTGGATATCCGAATCGGTCAAACGGGCGACGCCGAAATCGAGGATCTTGGGCTGAGCCGATCGATCCACCAATATGTTGCCCGGCTTCAGGTCGCGATGGATCACGCCCTTCTGGTGGGCGTGTTGAATGGCATCACACACCTTGGCTAGAAGCTCCAGGCGCTGCCGCGTTCCCAGACCATGTGCGTCGGCGTAGTCGGTTAGTGGCCGGCCGTCGATGAGTTCCATGGCAAAAAAGGGTTGCAATCCCAAGCCGGTATCCGCCGTGCCCGCCTCGAAGATCTGTGCGATGCCGGGGTGTTGAAGGAGACCGAGTACCTCCGCCTCGTGATCGAATCGACGGAGAAGTTCCCGCGACGCCAGGCCCGGGCGGATGATTTTCAGCGCGACCGTCCGCTTTGGATGCGCCTGTTCCGCCTGATAGACGGCCCCCATGCCCCCCGTCGCGATCAGCTTGCGGATCGAGTATTGCCCGATCGTCCGGCCGACGAGCGCCTCGGCAAAATCGGCCGGCGCCGCGTCGATTCCATCTATGACCGCCGGTTCTTCGAGGAAGTCCGACGCGGCCTGGCCGGCCTCGAGGAGTTTCTCCACGCGGGTACGAAGATCGGCGTCTTCTCCACAGGTCTTGTCCAGGAATACGGCACGCTCGTTCGGGCTTCGCTCCAACGCCGCCTTGAACAATACCTGCAGCCGAAACCAGGAATCGGAGGTACCCGTTTCATCCTCGTGTGAGCTCGCCATAGAGCCACGCCTTCGTGAATTGCCACTCATCCTTGACGGTTGTCTTGGAAAGCCCGATCGCCTGCGACGTCTCTTCGATCGTCAGGCCGGCGAAATAACGCAGCATGACGATTTTGTTCTTACGCGGATCGATGGATTCCAGTTTCTCCAACACTTCGTCCAGCGCCAGCAGGTTCTGGGACTGCTCATCGGCGCTAATGTTCACGTCATCCAGCGAGAATCGCCTGCGATCGCCCCCGTGTTTCACCCGGCCAACCCGCCGGGCCCGCTCGACGAGAATCCGCCGCATGGCCAATGCCGCCGCCCCGAAGAAATGCCCGCGATTCTCCCAGTGGATATCCTCGCCCCCGTCGCCCAGCAGTCGCAGATAGGCCTCGTGTACCAGGGCGGTCGGCTGCAAGGTCTGCCCCGCCGGCTCGTGGGCCATCCTCGCTCGGGCCAGTTTGCGAAGCTCGTCATAGACCAGCGGCAGAAGGGCGTCCGCCGCGCTGGGATCTCCGCAACCCGCGGCGGTCAAAAGCTGTGTCACATCTTGTGGCGAACGAGATGACATGCCATACCCTCCACCACCTCAACACCGCTCAGTCCGGTGCCGGACTCCCACCGGTCGGGTATTGCCGAAAATCCCGGTGCCTCCAGGCCCGTGAAGGGTTCTGAAAAAAACACGAAGTTTTTCCGGCCACCCATCACCTCATTGTCGCATTGTCTCGTGAAAGCCGCAACCAGCCTTATTGGGAAGAGTGTGAATACCCTCGCAGGCGAATTCTCACCGCATACCGCCGGTCACCCATGCCGACGGGGAGGTGCAGGCCATGTAAGCCTATTCGGACGAGAGACGGTTGTAGATCAGTTTGACCGGGCGGCCCAAGGTGTCGCCCCGAACCATGAAGGAGATTGAAAATGTATCGGAAACCCTTATTGCGATTGACTGTCCTTACCCTCGCCACTTTGTTTGTCCTGCCGTTCACGATGGGCCAGGTCGGATGTTTCGGCCCGCCGCTGCCCGTCGCAGGCGATGTGCCGCCCTCGCTCAAACCGACCGCCGTCGCCGGTTCGGATCAGATCATCGGCGACACCAATTACGATGGTAGTGAGACCGTCATGCTGGACGGAAGCCGGTCCTTCGATCCCGACGGGAGTATTGTAGGCTATCGTTGGACCACCGACGGTCACCTGCTCGGCACGGGACCGACGTTGACCACCTCCTTGCCATCCGGCTTCAACGAGGTCCTGCTGACTGTGGTGGA
>JBHHUV010000231.1:0-4900 GCA_046754005.1 Phycisphaerae bacterium
TGTCAGCCCAGGGCAAAGCGAAGCGGCGTAAGCCGTCCAGCGCCGCCCTGGGTCAGCAACCCCACACACCCTCAGCCCTGAAAGGGCGGTACAATCCGTCCATCACCCAAGGCCGCGAAATACCGAAGAAATGGCTCCACGATGTTTTCGATGAGCGCTTTGCCTGAGATGAACTGGAAGCAAAAAGCAAAAAAATAAAAAGTCTCAGGAATCAACCGAGGAGGTTGGGGATTTGGCTCAGGCCGGCGAGGGCGGATTGCTGGCTTTGGAGTTGGGCGATGACCGACTCCATGGCATTGAACTGGCCAAAGAGGCGCTGGCGCCGACCCTCGAGGAGGATTTCCATCCGCCCGATCCGATCGTTGATCTGGGATTCCGTCGCGAGCATGGCATCCTCCCGGAGGGAGATGACGCCTGTCTCAGTATCGGTCAGTCGATCGATCTCGTTGGCGATGATGCCACCGAGCCCGCGTTTGACGACATCTCCCTTGTCATCCTTTTCCTCGAAGGTGAACAGTTCGGCCACGGCCTCTGGATTGCCGACCAGGGCATTACGCAACTTGTCTTCATCGAGGCTGAGCTGGTTGCCACCGGAGAGGGTGACGCCCACATTGCTCAGCCTGTTGAAGGCCGCGCCAAACCCGGAGACCGTCTTGTTCGTCAGGTTGATGAGCGATCGGCGGATACGACGGGCAGTGGAATCCCCCTGCAGGATCCCGCGAACCTCGGTCTCGGGATCGAAGTCCGTCGCTTCGTCCAGAGTGGCGATGACGGTGTTGAAATTATCGACAAAGTTCTGAAACTCCGCGACGATTGCATCCTCATCACGGGTAACCGACACCGTAACGGGACTGGCAGACACGCCGACAAGATCGAGGCGAACACCGCCGACTACATGGTTCAACGAATTGGTGGACGATGAAAGAACGAGGGGCCTATCGCCCTCCTCGGCGCCGAGAACAACGATCGCGTCGCGGGCGCGGGCCAGGGTGTCGAAGGACAGATCGGAACGTCCGGAGTCGATCGCCAGTTCACCGGCGCGTCCGGTTCGGGTGCTGGTGATGCTCAGCCGAAAAGGCCGGCCCGACGAGCCGTCGTTGATGATGGATGCGTTGACGTCGGCCCCCCCGTCCCGAATCTTCGTGAGCACATCGTTGAGGGTGTCGTTGGCGTCGATCGTGATGGTTGTTTCTCGACTTCCATCGATAAATGACTTTCCCGCTTCGGCACTACCGAGGATACCCAGGGCCCGTGCGCCGCCACCGCTCTCCTCGGTCACGCGAAGACGACCGGCGCCATCAGACGTATCCTCGAGAATCAGGCCGTCTCCGGTATCATTGATCCGCGCGGTGATCTCGGTCGGTCGAGAATTGATCTCGTCGATCACGTCCTTCAAGGTCTTTTCATCGCCCTGCGTCAGGTCCACTACGGCGGAGACACCGGCACTATCCGTGATTCGAAACCGACCGGAGGGAACACCGTTGCCGTTGTTCAGGTCCCCAAGACGCGTAGCCTCGGAGATATATTGACGTTGCAGGTTTCCGCCGGCGAAACGATCGACGGAGCCGTCGATGGCAATGTGCAGATCGTCCGCTGTCTGACCGGCGACGACCAGGTTGCCCGTAACATTGGCCGGATCGGTCGTGTCCACGAGCTGAATGCCGAGGCCGGATGAGGATACGGAGGCCGTAACCGAGGTCGAGGCATCGTTGATCGACCGGATGATGTCGTCGAGCGTCTGGGCGCCGGAAAGATCAACGGTTGTCGAGTTTCCGGTGCGATCGGTGATCTGTAGGTCTGTCAAATCGATCCCACGGCCACCATTGAGTGATCGGGCGAGGACGGAATTGAGCGGGGCGACGAGTCGACGCGAGGGGATGAGATTGCCGACCGTATGCCCGAGCAGACCCAGGTCTTCCGCGGTGTCCGACGGGCTGACCAGGATGAAACCCGGTCCGTTGGTCGTGTCGGTCAAAGTGATGCCGAGGCCGTCGCTGGAGATCGCGGCCTCGAGGCCGTCGATCGGGTCCAGATTCAGAATACGAAGGACGTCTCCGACGGTGTCGACGGAGTAGATGTCACGACCGGTCAGCTTGGCGCCCGACGCCGAATCCGCAATCCCGAGATCCTCCGCCGTGGTGCCGCCGACGTCCTCGATCAGCAGATCGTTGGCGGGCGTCGCATCATCCGCGAGTGAATGGTCGGTGATGATCAGACCCGATCCGCTGATGACCGCGGTGACATCGAGGCCGTCCGTATCATTGTTGATGACATCGATCACATCCTGGACGGTAGTCGCCCCCGTGAGATCGAACTGAGACGAGCCGCCGGATCGATCGGTGATTCGGATCAGGCCACCCTCCACGCCGCTGCCGTTGTTCAGAAGGTCGAGCCGGGTTTGCGCCTGGAGATTGTCCGAAATATCGAACTGCAGGGCCGTGCCGTCGGAGAGCCTCACATCCAGATCAGCGAGACCGGTCCGGCGGCGGATACCGTTGCCATCGTTCAGGGTGATGAGCGGGGTTTGCGAATCGATGGAAACGAGATTGCCGCCGGTGAGGGAACTGGCGGCGACGGATTGGAGAATGCCGAGATCGGCGGCGGTACGACCGCTGCCGAACTCCGAAATCGACAAGTTGCCGGACCCGCCGGATTGATCATCGAGAACCAGATGATCGCCTTCCACGCGGGCCTGGAGGCGGATCCCGGACTCGGAGTTGATCGCCTCGACCACGTCGTCAATCGTTCGGGCGGAAACGAGGTCGATAACGGCGCTGTCACCGGAGCGATCGGTAACTCGAATTTTCCCGACCTGGACACCTGCTCCTCCGTGGAGCGCGCTGAGATCGGTTGAACGGTTGACGCGACCGGCCGCGGATTCAAGGGTGAATGTTCCCGCGCCGACGGGGGTGGCGTCGAGGGTGGCGAAGCCCTGGGAGATGAGTTGATGGGAGGCGGCGAGGTTTTTGACACGGAAGCTGTAGTCTCCGACGGCCGCGCCTTCTCGGGCTGTAGGGAGCAGAACGGACTCGTCGCTGCTGGCGGCATTGGCGGAGAGGAAGAAGTTCGGAGTGTTGAGTCGATTCGCGGCGTTTCGGATGGACAGAAGCTGGGCGGAGATCTGGAGTAGGCTGGTTCGCCGGCTGGTGAGGACGCCCAGCCTTTCCTGGAGTCGCGTAATCGGCGCCCGTTGGGCATCGATCAGGGATTCGACCAGATCCTGGATGGGCAGTCCCGACACGAGTCCGACACTGCTTGTGATGCTGGACATGGGAACCCTTTCGAGGGGTGAAACGTCGAAACGTCAAAACACCGAAAAGTCAAAATAACATCATCAAAAACAGAAACTCCGGATAGGACACTGCTGAAAGCAGTAGCGCACGAGCATATCGCACCCTTACGGGCGCGACTCCGATTGAGAACGGATGCAATCTTTTTGGGCGACGACCACTTCCTTCTGGGCGCGGCTTTGATCGACCGGGACGGCGCGAAATCTTTTTCGTCCGTCCAGGTAGCACATCATGATCAGACCCCGTTTGACGCATCGTTTCCGATCAGAACGAGATGTCGACA
The DNA here is from genome assembly GCA_046754005.1 of Phycisphaerae bacterium. Lineage (GTDB taxonomy): Bacteria > Planctomycetota > Phycisphaerae > UBA1845 > UTPLA1 > CAYXGR01. The sequence continues at coordinate 3,574 of JBHHUV010000231.1, forward strand.
TCGAATCCTCCCTGTTGATGATGCCTTGCCAAATGACCGACGCGCGGTCGGCGTGACGTCAGTGTTATCGGTTAATCCCGTGGTATGCATGGAACAAGAGGCGCAGGCGGTTCCATGTTTTAGAACCCGCCACGCGCCTCTATGAATTCATATCAGATAACCCGAAGATCAGTCGAACCCCGATCTTACGACTCGTTTTCCGACTAACCGAGCAACGAAAGCACGCTTTGGGGAATCTGGTTGGCGATCCCCAACACCTGAGTGGTGGATTGCAGCAATATTTGCGCTCGTGTCAGATTGGAAACTTCTGTGGAATAGTCGGTATCACGAATCGCCGACTCGGAGGCGGTGACGTTTTCGAGCGCGACACGCAGGCTGTTCAGGTTGGTCTCGATCTGGTTGGATTGGAAACCGCCCAATCGGCCGCTCAAGGTCGTGACCTGCCCGATGGCCGCCGTGATGATTTGTTCGGCGGCTGGCAAGTTGGTGGTATCAGTCAAGGCGGCGGCGCGGCCGCTGCCGAGGGTGTTCAGAAATCCGACATCCGAGGTGCCCAGGTTTGAGGTATTGAGCGAGGGTATCCCCAGGCTGACGCGGCCGTCGCTGTTGACGTTGGGCCCGATCTGGAAGTTGGCCCCGCCACCAACGATATTGAAGCTGTCCGAACCGCCAGCGGTGGTTCCGAAGGTCTGGGACAGATCGGCGACGAGATCAAGGCCCCCGCTGCGGATCCGGGCGACAAGACCATCGACGGAGGCCTGTTGACCGTTAATAAAGACCTGGGCATCGCGACCGTTATCGAGATCGAAGTCGGCGGATCCGCTGCCGCCATCCCCGGGATTCAGGTCAAAGGTACCGCTCAAGGTGCGGACGGAAACGAACTCGTTGCTGCCGAACTGGGTGCTGTTGAAGGCGATTCCGGTGGCGCTGGCCGTGGCGTTGACGCCCGTCAGATCGCCCGTGGCGGTAACGGCAGCGGCGATGGTCGAAAGGGTGGTGCCGCTGGCGAAGTTGAAGATTTCCGTCCCCCGGTTGCCGCGAACCTCGATGGTGATGTTGTTTCCGGCGGAGACGGTTCCACCCCCCGTGGCGGCGATACCCGTACCGGCGCCGGCGGTTCCAATGGTGAGCTGGGCGGTCTGCGCGGACTGGGTCACCTGAACGTTCACAGCCAACGCGGAGTTGGCCGGAACCCGAGCACCAAAGATCTGCAATCGGGCAAGGTTGGATGTATTCTGTCCGTCAACAATGTATCCGAGTTCGCCGTTGAGTAGCTTCTTGCCGTTGAACTGCGTGGAGTTGGCGATTCGATCGATGCTGACGAGGA
>JBHHUV010000232.1:0-4865 GCA_046754005.1 Phycisphaerae bacterium
GTCCGAGGACCGTCTGCGACCGCCAGTCGCCCGGCGGTCCGGCCAGGCGGAGCAGGACGTCGCCCATCGCCGCCGTCCGGCCCGTCTGCTCCCACAGCTCGACCGGATGCAACACCGGCATGTGCAGTTCGATCGCCCCGGCTCGGTTCATTTCCTCCCGAACGATTCGTTCGACCTTGCGTAACACCCGCCAACCCAGCGGCAGATAGGAGTAGGTACCCGCCGCCAATTGGCGGATCATCCCGCTCCGCAGCATCAACCGATGCGAAGGCGCGGTCGCATCCTTGGGGGTCTCTTTCGTGGTAGGAATCAGAAATTGCGACCAGCGCATCGTGGCAGTTCCTCGAACCTGGATTTCGGCAAATTGTCAGAAATCCTCCATTAGGCCATGCATCCGGTCGAATTGCAAGGCCATCAACCACTGATCCGAACCATCGAACCATCAGGGTCCATGACAGAATCCGCGGATTCTCTTACCCGCTTCAGCCGGTAGTTTTTTTGTTTACCACCGACTTCAGTCGGTGGTGGGCGCCATAAACAACCCCCCTCAGCCGGCTTCAGCCGGACTTATATGACTCGACCCCGGAAAGATGGCCATGACTCGACCAAACCGTCATATACCAAGTCCGTCAAGGCGAAACTGTTTGCTATCGGACCTTGCCGCCTGCACACCCACCTCATGCGACCTTTCTAAGTCAATCCCCATGAAGACTCGCCCGATGATGGGGACGAGACAAGGATAATTACGGGGTGCGCCGACCCCGAACAGGCTTCCCATTTCCCGCGAGGCATGCCTAATGAATCTCGACAGTGCGGCGAGTATCGAACGGCGACGAGACCCACGAACACAGGCCTATGTGCCGATCACCCTCAGTTGTGAAGAGGCCGGCAGCCAGACACCAGCCCACCTGTTGGATCTCTCCACGGGCGGGGCCGCTATTTTGACCACCGCCTACGACTCGCCCACGCTCGGTCAGCATATCGACCTTCACTTCGTCTATCCCCGCAACGAAGAAGATGGAGATCATCAGGAAATTCGCCGTGAGACGGGCATCGTCGTCAATCTCGGCAACCCGGAACACGGGGTCGCCCGCATCGGTGTTCGATTCATCCAGCAGCGATCGACCGGAGCGGATTTGATTCACCCGCTCGATTTTCTCAACGACCATCGCCACCAGACATCGTCTGAGAATATCAACGACCGGTGGAGCACGGCACGTCATTTCGACCCCGCGCAGCAGACCGCGGCGGCAACAAACTAAACCCAGCGCTCAAGCCTTGGGCCGAAAGGGAGTACCGAAGCCGGGCAGGCCGATCCTGTCCGGCTCATTTTTTGCCCCCGAGCGCAAGAAAGCGGCGGAAGGTGGCATGCACAAGCCGACCCGCGCGGGCATGGCGACGCGGGTGCCACCGGCAAGCTCTGCTTGCCGGTGCTGATCCAAACCGAACACCGGGTACCATCGAAGTAGGATGGGTCATCTGACCCATCTGTTGATCCGCCGGGCGCTATGCCGAGTGCCAAGCTTACACGCCACAGCCGCATCGGGGCGGGTAAGCATGCCGAATCCCAACCCGCCGTTCCATTGAATCATTTTGTCATCTCGACGTTTTGGACAAATCCTCGTCTGCGAATATACTCGCCCCTTCAGCCGCTCGAGACGGACCGACCGGCCCCACAACACCGGATTCCGGTTTTCCGGATTCCCCGTCCCCGACAGGTACACGAATGAATGCCGCCCCGGAACTAGCCAAGCCGTCCAGCCATCGATCCATCGACCAGTTCAAACCCGGCGAGACCTTTCAGGACACCGTCTTCATGGTCTCCCAGAAGGATCTGCGCACCACGGCCAACGGCGGTCTCTACATCCACCTCGTCTTCGCGGACCGAACCACCCAGGTTGTCGCCCGGATCTGGCAGGCCACGAAGGAGCAATTCGAATCCATCCCCGAGGGCGGTTTCATCCGCGCCAAGGGCCGCGTCGAAAGCTACAAGGGCAATCTTCAGGTCATCGTCGACGCCCTTCGCCCCGCCGATCTGAGCAGCATCGACCTCGCCGACTTCATGCCCGCCACCCGCTTCGACGTCGAGGAGATGTGGCAGGGCGTCCTCACGCTCCTCCGCACCATCCGAAACCCCTCGCTCCTCGCATTGATGAAGGCCTTCATCCGGGACGAGGCCCTCATGGAGGGATTCAAAAAGGCCCCGGCCGCCATACAGAACCACCACGCCTTCATCGGCGGTCTCCTCGAACACACCCACAGCCTCCTGGAAATGGCCGCGCGAATCTTCGGCCGGTCCGACGATACCGATAATCACTACCCCGAAGTCAGCCGCGACCTGGTCCTCGCCGGCATCTTCCTCCACGACATCGGCAAGGCGGCCGAGTTGAGCTTCGAAACGAATTTCACCTACACAACCGAAGGCCAACTCGTCGGTCACATCGCCATGGCAGCGATCTGGATCGACCGCAAGGCCGCCGAGGTGGAAAAGGAGACTGGCGAGCCCTTCCCCGCGGATATCCGCAACGTGCTGATCCACCTCATCCTGTCGCATCACGGGGCCTACGAATTCGGAAGCCCCAAGCTCCCTGCCTGCCCCGAGGCCCTGGTCATCCACTACCTGGACAACCTCGACGCCAAGGTATTCATGGCCCTCAAGGGCATCCACGAGGCTCGAAAAAAGGAGAGCGACTTCAGCGAGTGGATCCGCCCGCTGGAGACGCGCGTCTATAAGAAAGACGTGATGGGATGCAGGAGGACTAGAAACTAGAGACTGGAAACTGGAAACTGGAAACCGTGAATTTCGCTATTCGCTATTCCCACCCATCGCCTCGATCGCCGCGTCGAGAGTGGGATGAATCTTCAAGAAACGATTGAGTTGCGTCACCTCGAAGACCCCGCTGACAAATGGGGATGGGCTGGCCAGACGAAGGCATCCACCCTGTGAATTCACCTCCGCCGTCAAGTGAACCAGTTTGCCCAGACCGGCGGAGTTGATCATCTCCACACCGGTCAGATCGAGCACGATCCGGGTTCCCTTCTCATCCATCAAGGGCGTCACGGCCGAGACGAGATCGCTGTCGTGCGTCAGATCGCCTTCGAGTCGTAAGATCGAGATGCCATTCAATTTATCGGGCGTAATCGTCATGAGCTTCCATTCTCGCAGTTGGAGCCGGAACGCCCGGGTACACACAGAGGACTGAAGGCGTTCCGGAACCGAATTCCAGTCGTTTCCCTAACCGTCATTCGGACGTCTGGCGATCCAGCTTGAGTCCGGCGCGCCCCTCCTTCCAGCCCTGTTTGAAGCCCTGTTGATATTGTGGGTCCGTCATCCACAACCACAGCCAGTCCGCCCGCTCATCGGTCCACGAAGCCTTGGCCTCACGCCGGCCGTCGCTTCGACCGCTGTCGAACTCCTTGGACGAATACATCCGTGGCGAGTTTTCATAACTGTCTTCCGACTGGCTGCAACCCGGTCCCAAGCCGCCGATAATCAGCAACATGAAGGGGAACATCACAAGAAGCAACCCCAGATCGCGAAAACGATGTTCGTTCATGGCAATGAGTCCTGATTCAATACGAAGCACGGTAACGGTTCGAAGTCCCTGATGAGTAGCACGGCATGCAGCGTTGTTGTTTTTGTCGTTGTTGTTGCTCTTGTTGTTGTTGTTTTGTTGTTGTTGTTGTTATTTTGTTGTTGTTGTTAATTTTGACGTTTCAACGTTTCCCCTACCCCGCGGGATTCTGTCGATAGACGCCACGCTCACAGGCGACCACAAAGGTCTCCGCCGTGGTTTTTAACCGCTCCCAGCCTATCCGGATGCGGTCGGCCTCGTCCGGTTCGATATAGCCGTCATTGGCCACCGACTTGCTCACCTCGCTCAACAGCTTACTGAACGCCATCACCAGATGTTGAGTCGATTGCAGCAGGTCCGCGTCGATGTCCTGGCACTCCGCCTCGGGATTGTGCACGAAGAAGCCGTCCGCCTCGTGACAGAGCCAGCTCACCACGGGGATGTGACCGGTCAGGCGGACGATCTCCTGGAGCCGATCGAGCGGGTTCCGCGTCCCGCTCGTGTCGGGATCCTGCGAGTCCGCCTCCTGGCACCACTTGTAGATCAACGCCGGACTCAGCCGCAGTTCGCTGGCCAGCGTCTTGACCCCCACAACCTCCGCCGCCTCGCGAAGCACCTCGTTCGATCTCATATCCATATTCTCCGATCCAACCAAACCTATCAGCCAGTGCCTCGGGTACCATGCTTACACGTCCCGGGCCTTTTCGGGTTGGGTAAGCATGCCGATCACTCGGGGTGCGGCCACCACTATCATCATTCCCCCTACATTCTCACACATCCACCCGCCCGGACCATTATAATCACACCCCGACTTTGGAGGCTCCCCTTGTCCGACGCGACGGAAAAATCATCGTTCCAGACCCAGAAGATCCTGCGCGATCGGCTTACGCAGGCAGGTCTCCACCCCAGCAAGCGACTTGGCCAATGCTTCCTCATCGACCGCAACCTGATGGACAAGCTCCTGCAATCGGCGAACCTCACACAGGACGATTGCGTCCTCGAAGTCGGTTGCGGGACCGGCAGCCTGACCGGTCTGCTCGCCGAATGCGTCCGCCACGTGATTACCGTCGAATTGGATTCCCGTCTGGCCGATATCGCACGTGAGCATCTCGATCACTATACCAACGTGCAACTGCTCAACCTGGATGCCCTCGCCAACAAATCGACCGTGGCGCCGGAGATCGAGACCACGGTCCGCGAGGCGATCCGCTACACCGACGGACACCTCCTCCTCGTCGCGAACCTCCCCTACGATATCGCCACGCCGCTGGTCGTGAACCTCCTCCTCGG
>JBHHUV010000233.1:0-4854 GCA_046754005.1 Phycisphaerae bacterium
GCTACGATCCGCGAACACTAGGCAATCTCGTGTGGCCGGACGAGGATTGATCTGTTAGCTTCAATTTGAGATTTGAAATCTAAAACCTACAACCTAGAACCTATAATCCACAATCCGCGATCAAAACCGCTTCATGGCTTGAACGACGCCAGCCAAGGGATTAGTTTGCGCGGGATGAACTTCGTTGCACACGGCATCGACCTGGTTGAAAACGAGCGCATTCGGCACGTCTGGCAGCAACATCCGGATCGATTTTTGAATCGTATCCTGACGCCCGTCGAGCGTGTCTACTGCGAGCGAAGAAAAAACCCGGTGCCCCATATCGCCGGTCGCTGGGCCGCGAAGGAGGCGATTCTCAAGGCACTCGGCACCGGTTGGCGCGGAGCGATCGCTTGGACCGACATGGAAATCACAAACGATTCCGCCGGCCAGCCGCACGTCAGCCTTTCAGGACACACACAGGAAGTCGCCGAGTCTCTCGGGATCACCCGCCTCCTGCTGTCGATCACCCATACCGAGCATTACGCCGCCGCCAGTGCCATCGGCCTCTCGGAGTGAGGCCGGTGCTTCGTCACGTACCCTGCCAATTGTGTTGACGGATGGGGAGCATCGGCGTCCCGCCGGTCGTTGTTGTTGTTGTCGTTGTTGTTGTTGTCGTTGTTGTCGTTGTTGTCGTCGTTGTCGTCGTTTTTGTTTCTGTTTATCGAATGCGGGGAACATCGGCGTCTCGCCGGTCGTTTTTCTTTGTTTCGACGGATCAACATCGACTCCGCCAAAAACCCGCTGATTCATGTAGAATGGACCATAAGATCCCCCCGATTCCCATGACTCGTCACGCGTAGGTCGTATCTCTCCCATTGTGGCCGTTCCGGTGCGGACTATAATATTGCGATGGAACGCGACTTAGCGAAAATCCTGATCTCCAGGGACACGATCGAACGGCGTGTGAAAGAACTGGCGGCGGAGATCGCCGATACCTATCGGGACGTGCCGGAGGGTCTCGTTATCGTACCCGTGCTCGCCGGGTCGATCATCTTCGTGGCCGACCTGATCCGGTGTCTGCCCTTCAAAATGCACATCGGCCTGATCACCGTCAGTCGATATCGCGGGGCGACGACATCGGGTGGAGAAACACGGATCATTCAGAATCTCAGCGTTGAGATTCAAGATCGGCATGTTCTCGTGGTCGATGACATCCTGGATACTGGCAATACCTTGCGAAGTGTTTCGGAGCAGCTGAATCGCCGATCGCCGGCCAGCCTGAAAATCTGCACGTTGCTGCGAAAACCGGACAAGGCGCCGAAAGACCTCACGGCCGATTTCGTTGGATTCGACATTGAGGATGTTTTTGTCGTCGGTTATGGTCTGGATTATAACGATCAATACAGGAACTGGCCGGACATCGGTGTTCTGAAGCCGGAGTTGTATGCGTGATAGCAACACAGCCGACTGAATCGAAAAAAACTCGTACCCTGACGGCCCATTCCGAGAGCACGCCGGGCGGGGCGGTTGGCTTTGCCGTCAACGAGGAGATGGTCCCTGCACATCTGCTCGACGGCGGGGAGGTGGTTCATTTCGCCATCAAGCCCTCGCCGTGGTTCGTGATCCTCGCGTCGTCGAGATGGATCGCAATCGCGGGCCTGCTGGCTGGCATGTCGACCACCCATCTGGTCGGGCCTTCATACGGAGGCTATCTGTTTCAATTGGCGATCCTCATCGCCGGAGCCCGGCTGGCCTGGGCCACGCTGGACTGGGTTTCGAGGCTGTATGTCCTGACCAACCGACGTGTCATGAGCATTCGCGGCGCCTTTTCCGTTGAACTGTATGAGTGTGGTCTGGATCGCATCCAGGACACGCGATTGATGCTCTCTCCCGCCGAGCGTCTGGCACGGGTGGGTACCATCACCTTCCAGACCGCTTCGGGAGACGGTGGGTCTGGCATCTGGCGAATCGTGGCCCGACCGTTGGAAGTTCATGAGAAATTGCGGGATGCCATCAAGCGGGCTCGGAATTGCGGAGGCAACTGTGTCTGAAAGGGTGTATCAGAAGTGGCACTTTTATCAGAGCCGCGACCGTAAGGGAGCGGTCACGTCTGCAACCGCGAACAATTTCAACATCTCCGTCCTTGGAATCGACTCTATGAAGGCTTTTTATTCACACCCTCAGAGAACCCGCCGGAACAGCTCATTTTTCCGGCTGTGTCTGGTCGCCCTGATGCTAATGATGGTCGCGACCGTGCGTCTGTATGCCCAAAACGAACCCGGCAGTGGCGAAAAGAAGGCCGCGATCGATCCCCTCAAACAGATCAAGGAACTGGAAGAGCAGACTCGTCAGATCGGGCCGTGGGAATATGAGGCGCAGGTCATCACCGACGCCAATTTGAACATCTTTCGCAAGAACGGATGGAATTCCGAGTCTGACATGTTCACGCTCGATCTGATCAATCAGGTCTCACGTGTATCGCCCTTGAACGTCACCGAACGAGAAGAAATCTTTCTCAACGGGATTCAACAGCGCTACACGTTGACCCACGATCAGCGCACACTGACCGCGCGGGAGATGCGGGCTGAGTCGATGAGCGTGGCGAAGAAGCATTTCATGGAGATGATGCCGGTCGTTCTGGATATCGTCCAGACGCGTGCTCGGAAGGAGCCGTTTACCGCCGAAAAAGTCCAGAAGTGGTCGGCGAATTTTGAACCGCTCATGGTCGATGCCTTGCAGGCGGTCGAGCGTGTTCGGCAAAAACTGGCCAGCACGATGAACGAAGACCAGCGTCGGCGGTTGGACATCGACATGGTGGCGCTCGAGAAACGACACAATGATTTCGTGGAGATGATCAAGGACTGGAAGGCGGGCAACTGGAACCCCACGGACTGGGGCCTGCAGAACGATCCGATACACGCGGGCGAGATGGCGAAATACCGAATCCGGATGGCTGAGCACCAGGGCTTGGTCGATGCCGCGCTGCTGAAGAAAAAGCCCGATCTGAAGACCGTCGCCGGGAATGAGTCGGAGTGGGAACGCTATGTCAAATGGTTTTGCAACACCTATAAGTGCGATGATCGACAGCGGGCCAGCGCCAAGGCCATCCTGAAGGATTCGCTCCGGCTGGCGGAAGACTATCTCCATGCGCGGGGCCGGGAGATCGCCAAGGTTCGACGTCTCCGCGAGAAAGCCGAAACCGAAAAGGAACGAACCCACCACGCGAATGAACTCAAACGCCTGCACGCACCCATCCGGATGTACTTCAAAAGCCTGTGCGACCGGCTGGAGAAACAAATCCTCACCAGCGAGCAGCAGAGGCTGTTGACCGACTCGATAACCGCAAAACCCTCGAAAAAAGCGGCACAGGAAGTCGCCGTGAAAAACTGAAAGCTCGCCGGAAACACAGCCGCACACCTGATCCGCTCGGGATCGGATACGACAATCAGCATGGCAAAGCGAAAACAGTCATCCTGTTCCTGCCGCCCCGTACACTTCGATCATTTCCGCCTCATCGGGATGGTTCATCTTCCCGCGCTGCCAGGCGCGGCAGGTGCGTCTCAATCGATGGATCGGATCATCGATCGGGCCGTCGCCGAGTCGGCCTTACTGGCGCATGCGGGTTTCGATGCGGTGATTGTCGAGAATTTCGGAGATACGCCTTTTGCCGCCGAATCAGTCGCACCTGAAACGATTTCCGCGATGAGCCTGGTCGTGGATCGTGTCGTGAGAACGGTCGGCATTCCGGTCGGTGTGAACGTCCTTCGCAACGACAGTCTCGCCGCATTGGCCATTGCCGCAACAGCGGGTGCGGTCTTTATCCGCGTCAATGTCTTGTCGGGTGTGTATGCGACCGATCAGGGATTCATCACCGGTCGTGCCGCGGAGTTGATCCGCCGACGCAAGGCCATCGCGCCGCATGTCAAGATCGCCGCCGACGTGCATGTCAAGCATGCCCAGCCCGTCAGCCAACCGGACATCGCCCGCGCCGCGGAGGAGACGGCCTATCGGGCGGGAGCCGATGCCCTGATCGTCAGCGGCCCGGCGACCGGCGCGGAGACGGATGTCGACGCCCTTCGGCGCGTAGCCAGGGCGGTGCGGGATCGACCGATCTGGGTGGGTTCCGGAGTCTCGGCGACAAGCGTGAAGACCTTGCTGGGCATCGCCGAGACTCCGGAGTGATCGTGGGAACATCTTTGAAGCGTGGCGGGAAGACGACCGCACCACTGGATTCACGACGGGTGAAGACGTTTGTGCAAGCGGCGCGATAACAACAAACAATTTTCACCACGAAGTTCGCGGAGATAACACAGGTAAAAAGAATAAAACAACAGGAAAATCCTCCGCGTCCTCTGCGGTAAACTTATATCCCAAAAAGGGTTTGGTGCCGATTGGAAACCGTTGCCCTCGCGCGGTTACAATCTTCGCCATGCGCCTCAAGCTGCATCACCAGATTCTGATCACGATGATCCTCGGCGCGGCGATAGGTTTGCCGCTCAATTTCTTCGCCGAGAAGGGCAGCATCGACGCTTCCTGGCCGAGAACCGTCGCCGCCTATGGTAAGGGGGTGGGCGACCTGTTCCTGCGGCTGTTGTCGATGATCGTCGTGCCGCTGATCCTCACCTCCCTCATCTCCGGCGTCATCAGCACCGGCAACCTGAAGGGCCTGGGTCGGCTTGGCGGTCGCACAATCGTCTATTACATCTCGACCAGCCTCATGGCAATCATCGTCGGGATTGTCATGGTCAACCTTATCCAACCCGGCGTCGGCGCCGATCTGACCATACTTCAGGAAACGGCCGAGCAAGAGGGCCTCGCCGTCGGCGCGATAGACGAGGCGGCCCGCGGCGCCTATCGCGCCGCCTGTCTCTA
>JBHHUV010000234.1:0-4844 GCA_046754005.1 Phycisphaerae bacterium
AAAAAACTCTTCTTTTGAGATATCCGTTCCCTTCAGAGAGGGGTCGGTGGAGGACTGACAAATGCCGGAGCCAATTTCCTCACCGCTGCCGTCGCAACCGGCGGAGCCGCCTACATTTTCGGCACCTATTCGGTACGGCTACAGCGTGACGGTTCCGGGTCGGGTGAAGATGTGCGGATTCAAGTCCGCCAGGATGGCACCTCGATGGACGCCGCCCACGGCCATCCCAGCGGCCTCAACGTCCTCTCGGCGCTAGTCCCCAACCTCAACGATGAGCACACATTCTTCGGATCGTTCTACCGGCGTGTCACCGCAGCCGACTCCTCCACCTATCAGATCTGGGTAGCGTGCGACACCTCCAACCGCTTCGATGCGGAAGACGGCTTCCTCTACGTCCAGTCGATCCAATATCCGACCTGACGCGGATAGCCCCCCGAAGGAAGGAAGCCCGACGAGCCGACTCCGGGAGGCTATACTCGCAGTCTGACAGTGACTGAACCCCATCGTAGCCCATCGGATCTTCAAACGGAGCTGATCCAGGTCGCCGCCGTCGCCCGAGCATTCCTCGAAGATGTCCTATGGGGTATCACCGATGCCGAACGGGGTGGCGTCATCGATGCGCTCATCAACTCTGAGCGGTACCGGCAGGAAGCTAAATGGGGTCAGCAGCATCATTCCCCGATGGAATGGATCGGCATACTCGGCGAAGAGTACGGCGAGGCATGCCGTGCAGTCCTCGAGGGTCATCGTTGGCCGACCCGCCAACAGGAAGTGTTTGACAAAGAGCTAGGGAGGGATCATGGATAGCTACCGCAAGTTTCTGAACAGTAAGCGGATCGTGGTCGGCCGGTCAGGCAAGGCAATCGGGCCGGACGAGGTCAGTGCGGTCCTGTTCGAGTTTCAACGAGATCTGACTCGTTGGGCGATTGGGAAAGGCCGCTCGGCGATCTTCGCAGATACGGGGCTGGGTAAAACGCTGATGCAGTTGGAATGGGCCCGCCTTGTCGATGGGCCGGTACTCATCGTCGCTCCTCTTGCCGTCGCCCAGCAGACCATCCGGGAAGCCGAGAAGCTCGGCTGGTCAGATGATCGGATCGCCTATCACCGCAGCCAGCCGGACGATCCGCAGATAGTCATCACCAACTATGAGATGGTGGACCGCTTCGACCCTGACAGATTCGAGGGGATCGTGTTGGATGAATCATCCATCCTCAAATCGTATAGCGGCAAGATCCGCACTCGGCTCATCGAACAATTCGTCGGCGTCCCTTACCGACTCGCATGCACCGCTACGCCGGCACCTAACGACATCGCCGAGATTGCCAATCATGCCGAGTTTCTCGGGGTGATGTCCCGCACCGATATGCTGGCCTCATTCTTCGTCCATGATGATGAGGGCTGGCGGCTCAAAAGCCATGCTCGAGAGCGGTTCTACCGTTGGATGGCATCTTGGGGTATGAGTGTCAAAGCCCCATCCGACCTTGGATACGACGACGATGGATTCCTGCTACCCGACCTCAATGTGCATGAGCATGTGGTGGCGGTGGATTATGCCCCCGAGGGGAGGCTGTTCTCCTATGGCCTGGAAGGGATCGGAGAGCGGGCTGCCGTGCGTAATCTCACCGCAGATGACCGAGCCGGATACCTCGCCGGGCTGATAGATGACGGCGAGCAGTGGATCGTATGGTGCGGGCTCAACAAGGAGCAAGAGATCATGGCTCGGCTGGTTACCGATGCCAGGTCAGTGACCGGCTCAGATCCAGTCGAGTCGAAAGTTGAAGCATTGGCGGGATTCCAAGCGGGCCGGCATCGGGTACTGCTGACGAAGCCCCGCATCGCAGGATTCGGAATGAACTTCCAGAACTGTGCCCGCATGGCGTTCCTCGGCCTCAACGACTCCTTCGAACAGTACTATCAGGCCGTCCGCCGATGCTGGAGATTCGGGCAGTCCCGCCCCGTCGAGGCTCACGTGGTCCTATCCGCTCCAGAGATCCCGATTTTCGCCAATGTCAAACGCAAAGAACGGGAGGCCGAAGAGATGAGCCAAGAACTGATCCGCTATGTGGCCGAATATCAGAGGGAGGAGATAGGAGACATGACCGGAACCGACACATTCACCTATGCAACCGACGAGGTAACCACAGATGACTATCGGCTCATGCTGGGTGACTCATCGGAGCGGCTCGCCGAGCTCGCTGATGACACGATCGACTTCTGCATCTTCTCACCGCCTTTCCTCTCCCTATTCGTCTATTCCCCCACCGAGCGGGATCTGGGCAACTCGTCAGACCCGGAAGAGTTCTGGGAGCATTTCTCATGGGTCAGCGGCGAGCTCTACCGGCTCATGAAGCCTGGCCGCCTCATAGCGGTCCATTGTCAACAGGTCGCCACCACTCTCGCCCATCACGGTCGGATTGGCCTCATTGACTTTCGAGGCCAGAACATCCGCCATTATCAGCAGGCCGGGTTCATCTACCACGGCGAGATCTGCATCGACAAAGACCCCCAAGCCCAAGCTATCCGCACTCACTCCAAGGCACTCCTCTTCACCCAGAAAGATAAGGATTCGTCGTGGCTGCGACCCGCCCACGCCGACTACATCATGCTGTTCCGCAAACCCGGCGACAACGCTGTACCGATCAAACCCGACATCGACAATGACACATGGATCGAATGGGCCCGACCGATCTGGTACAACATTCGAGAATCGGACACGCTCAACGTCGCTGAGGCCAGATCCGAGAAGGACGAGCGGCACATCGCCCCACTCCAACTCGAAACCATCGAGCGATGTGTGCGGCTGTGGTCCAAACCGGGCGAACTCATCCTCTCGCCTTTCGCCGGCATCGGATCGGAGGGCTACCAGTCGATCCTACTGGGGAGGCGATTCGTCGGGGTAGAACTGAAACCTGAATATTTCGACACGGCTTGCCGGAACCTCCAGCGGGCGGTGGCGAAGCGGGACCAGCCGACCCTGCTGTAACACTCAGCCCCCCGGCGATCCCACAAGGAGACGAGCCGGAGGGCTAGAGTGGATGCCTATGAGATGGGCAACCTCCAGACTACCACCACCCACCGACAATATGGCGCCTATGGGCTGAGCCTGGTCCGGTGCAGCGCCGATGACATCACCCCTGCGTCGGACTTGAGGGCAGGGAACATCCGCTATCGACACCTGATAGGCGACTGTCTGAAGGCTAGAAGGCACCCCGGTGACCTCCCATCAGATTCTCGGCAGAGACAGGACACGGTTAACTGCACCGGAGAAAGCAGGGAGGATGGCCAGGCTTCATAGGGTTTAACCGCCGGCTAGCTGCCGGTGCCTGGTAGGTAACGAACACGCAGGGTCTTAGGCTCATCAGGACGAATGGAGACTGTCCGCGCCTCCGATCCACTATTCTGATATCCCGTGATCCTCGCACAGCAGATCGACTTGCCATCTTTCGACTTCGGCCAACTCGTCAACATCGTGACCATGATCGCCGGGACGCTGATGGCATTCGGCCTGATCATCCGCTCTGCCCGCAGAGGCGGCAACCGGATAGTGCGGTGGATGATGACAACACCCGATGAGATCAGCCAGGTACAGACTGCCGTGTCGGAGATGCAACAGGTATTAGAGAACGGTCTGGTGCATCGGATGGAACGGGTCGAGTCCGCTACTGCTGTTCTATCTACGTCGGTTGCGGAGCTGCACGGCAAGGTGGACACACTGATCAGCCTCGATCGTTGATGTGGGAATACCGGGCCTCTCTGCGCCCTACCGTCAAAGGCGGCATCGTGGACGCCGATACCATCGACGTGTCAATCGATCTGGGTTTCGGCGTGTCCGTGTTCGAGCGGCTGCGGCTTGCCCGCATCGATGCCCCTGAGATGCAAGGCGATGAGAAGGAGGCCGGTGAGGCAGCCCGGCTGGCCCTGGTCGGCAAATTGGCCGAATCGGAGAACCGGCTGATCATCCAAACGTCGAAGGGCACCGGCAAGTACGGCCGGTGGATTGCCGAAGTGTACGTGGGGGAAGGCTCTACTCGCACCAACATCAATGATTGGCTGGTGGAGCAAGGCCATGCGGAATATTACGAATGACTCCGAATCTTCAGGTTCTCTACGACGGCGTGCATTCGGCCTTTCCCGACGTTGGGTCGATGGGTGTCACCAACTGCCGCCACATCGCCGGTTCGGCCTCCTGGAGTCAGCACGCCTGGTCGAACGCATGGGACATCACGTCGCCGGCTTCGATGCGAGTCAACGGCTTGTCTGACGAGCACTACACCTATCTCGACGGGGTCTCAGCTTTCGTGGATCAGTTCGAAGTCCGTTTCAAGCTATGGCGCCGACCCAACCATTACGACCACATCCACGTCGATATGTGGCCATACGGATATGGCACTCCGCCCTGCGTCGGCGGAATGCTGCAAACCCGCTGGCCGGACAGTACGATCTCCAGCAGTTGGGAGGCCCCAATGGCACATGAACATCAGCGAGGTCCCTGGTTCGACGGCGACGGCAACCCGATCGTGTCTCCGCACGCTTGGGCCGAGGACGCCTGGGATGCCTACCTGGCTCGAGGTTTGTCCACCGTTCCTGATTCGGTGCGGTGGGAGATGTATCGGGAAGATCAGGCATACCTCTACCTGAAGGCGATCAAACCACTCGAAGACGAGGTCGCCGAGATCCGAGCTCTCATCCAAGAACCACCATCCGCACCGCCGTCGGGCGGCTCGGGTGGCGGTCCGTCAGGAGGTTGACCATGTTCCGCAATCTATCTCTACGAGGCTTCACCTTTCCTAAGGAACCAGCCGTCTATGTGGCGCTGGCGGTGGCGGTGGGCAACGTCGTCGTGT
>JBHHUV010000235.1:0-4838 GCA_046754005.1 Phycisphaerae bacterium
ATCAAGCAGCACCTCAAGGACAAACACGCGGGCCGATGGAACCGCTTCAGCCTCTACCTTGTCCGTAAGGTCGATCACATCAAAGAGATCGAGTCGCTACTACTTCGCATCGCCGATCCAGCAGGCAACAAGCAGGGTGGACGGCTCCGGCGAGCCGAGAATCTTGACCTCCGATTGCGTCGCATGATGCAGAATCGCCAACAGGAGGAGCTTGACGAGATCTTTGCGGACCGGCCCAGTCGTCATCGGGGCCTGCCCAAGACACCCCGGCAGCATAAAGGCACGAGAAAGAGCATCGACCCCCAGCGTCCGTTGAAGGGTGTCGTGAGGGGCGGCAAGAGAATCTACGCAACCTACAAGGGCAGGGAATACAAGGCCATCGTATGCAACAACGGACAGATCAAGTTCGGCGGCGAGTTCTACGACAGCCCCTCGGCAGCGGCGCAAGCCATCCGAAAGGGGGCGACAAACGGCTGGTCCTTCTGGAGAATAAGGAGGAACGGTGAGTCGGTCAGACTCAGCGAACTTCGAAAGAAGGTCTGAATCCTCCTGCTTTTCATGTGTCTCCGCCACCGTTAGGATCTGCGCGGCACGGCCTGATTCGTCTTTCGGCAGTCGTAACATGTCAGCATCCGAAGAACAGCTAGATTGCGTGGCAGCCCGCCGAAAGCTCGACGCATTCCTCGTCGATAACAACGAGCTTGAAGCCCTCAACGGACGCTTGGCGAGATTCAACTCCTTCCGCATTCTGAGAATCGAGCAAGCGGAGATTCGCCACAGCAACGTTCTCGCCTGGCTGCTGACACCGAACGAGACTCACGGGCTCGGCCCCCATTTCCTGCGGAGATTCCTCTCGCGGCTACTCTTGGAAAACGAGGATATTGACGTGAGCCTCACGCCATCTCGTGTGGAGCTCATGCCCTTCGATGATGTCGAAGTCCGCCGCGAATGGCGGAGGATTGATCTCTTGGCAATCAGCGACAGCGGCGGATGGTGCCTGCTGATTGAGAACAAGGTGGGAAGCCGAGAATCGAAGGGGCAACTCATCCGGTATAAGCGGGTCGTGCAAGAAGAGTTTCCCGGCCGTGACCTACTCCCGGTGTACCTGACACTCGATGGTGAGGATCCGTCCAAGAAAGGGACCGAAGCCGGTTACATCCCTCTGAGTTACGCCCAGATACTCGAACTGGCCGACCGAGCGGTTGAGCAGCATGGTTCTCACATCCCGGATGATGTTCGAGTATTCCTGGATCATTATCGCTCGACCCTCAGGAGGCTGACGATGCAGGATCACGAGCTTATCGATCTTTGCAAGACGATCTACGGCAGGCATCGTGAGGCGATCGACCTGATCGTGCAATACGGGACAGCTTCGCAGGTGCTCGACGCCTGCGAGGCCAAGATACCCAAACTCATCGAGACCGAGTTTGTGCATCGCACGCCCAACTTCCTCTGGTTCCTTCCGAGAGCAATGGCGGAGTGTCAACCGGAGATCACCCTCACAGGATGGACCTTTCTCCCAAGGCGTTTTCCTGTCATGTGCTGGTATCATCTCATCAGGAAGACAGGAACCCTTTATTTGGTAATCGAGGTTGGCCCTATCGAAGATTCGAGCCTGCGGATCAGACTGATGCACGCAATCAAGGATGGCGGATTCTCGTTTTGGGAGAAGGGAGCATTTCGAAAGACAGCCAAGTACACTCGAATCCTCAGCCAGAAGAAGAAGCTGCAACAAAAGGAAGACGGCACGGTCGATGATGATCCCGATTATGTGCAGCAGGTGGCGGCATCGATGTGGAAAAAACATTGGCAGGATGGAAAGAAGATCGTTGAGATTCTGAAAGCGTTCGATTGGAGCCGATGACCTGCTGGGAAACGATCCGCCCGAACATATCAACCAGCCCTCAGGAGAAACACGCCATGGCGAAGAAGAAGCTCAAATGCCCGAAGTGTGACCGCACCTTCAACATGCCCGGTCACCTGGCCCGCCATCTGAGCGCGACCCACAAGCGAAAAAAGAAGAAGACCACCAAGAAACGCACGAAGGTCGCCTCAACCACTCGCAAGAAACGAGGACGGCGCGTGAAGCAACCCGCTCGCCGACGCGTGGGAAGACCCAAGGGCGTCGCCTCCCGGTTCGGGCTGAAGCGATTGAGCCTGGAGCAGCTCGGCTCCATCATCGGCGCTGCCCGCCGTGAAGCACGACGGCGAATCGCCGCTTTGCGTCAGGCGTTGAGTCCCTGAGTTCACGTCGTGCCGGGGAACGGGTAGGGTCCGTGTGTTCTCGAAGGAATCTCTCAAGGTATCCCCGGAAGGCGATAGTCCCTACGGATTTGCCCCACCCCCTTCCATCCGGGCGTCAGTCGTCCGACGTTGAGGCGCAGCTACGGAGACACAGCAAAAAGGGAATTAACCCCCGACAGCCGAATATGGCACCGAATCTTCATCCCACCGGGGGGGGAGGCAGGGGTGGCCATGCCATGAGAAGGCATGCTTTCCCGCCGGACGATGAACGATTCCTCATCATCTCACAGGGGGCTCATATGGGCCAGATCGTTGTAGGGTGTATAATGCGGACTCACGTCGGAACGTGATTGGCGAGATGAGATCCAGCCCGGATCTAGCTTATCGAGCAATTCAAGAGGGGAAGCAGGATACGAGAGGCGAGGAGACGAGAGATGAAGATCGCAATCCCTGCGTTGTTGTCCTTGCTTATCCCTGCGATGGCGGCACGAGGAGCCTCACCAACCCTGACCCCGATCAAGCGTGTCATCATCATCTATCAAGAGAATCGTTCCTTCGATCATTACTACGGCACTTTCCCAGGCGTGAACGGGATTCTATCGCCAGATGGACAGATCAAGCCTGAGTTGATGGGATTGCAGGTCGATGGTCAAGGCATCCCCTTCGACACGACGAGCAATCCCATGCCGGGCTTTCAGGCAATTCCGCCTGGTTTGGCGAATGAGCCTTTTCACCTCTCCACGTATTATCCATCTTCCGTGAAAACGGCCGATCCAACGCACGGTTTCGACACCATGAGAACCCAGGCAGGCTGGACTTCCAACGGCCCTCAGTTGGGTCCATTCCCGATGAATCGTTTCGTTTCAGCCGGGAATACGGGACCGCTGACCATCAGCCACTACTCGCAGGCCGACATCCCGAGATACTGGTCCTTGGCGACCGAATGGACCCTCGCCGACAATTACTTCCCCGCCGCATGGGGACCGTCACAGTTGAACTACCAATACCTGATCGCTGGACGCCCGATGGCTACGACGGATGGCAAGCTGGACCAAGTGACGGGAAGCGGCAGGCCAGCTCAAACGCACCGGAACATCGGTGACCTCATGAACGATGCTGGAGTGAGTTGGGCCTGGTACGTCGGCCCGGGCGACGAAGACATCCCTACGTTCGATGGCGGCCCATTCAAGTACTTCGCCAACGCGCAGAACGATCCTGCCTATCAGGCGGAGCATTTTCGCAAGTTCAGTCAACTGTTGTCCGACATCGCCAATGACACGCTTCCATCCGTCTGCTTCATCCAGACGTGGTGTTTCAGCGAGCACGCCGGATTCGGATCCTGCAATGAGCCCGTGTTCAACTGCCAGGATTTCGTTGCCGATCTCGTCGTCACACTCCAAGGCAGCGGCGCCTGGAAGGATGCTGCAATCCTGATTACATACGACGAGGGTGGAGGATTCTGGGATCACGCTTCTCCGCCTCAATACATCGATGTGATCGAAGGGCAAACCTACGATGGGACGGTGCATGCCGATGGGCTGTTCTATCCGGTCATCGGCGATGGAGTGCGGATTCCCCTGCTCGTGATTTCGCCGTTCGCGAAGCGTGGCCAGATCGCTCGCGGGCAGTACGACGCGTGCTCGATCACACGATTCATCGAGGACAACTGGAGCCTGAGTCGCTTGAACGCAGGCACGACCGACGTGACACGCGATGTGCAGGTGGCGGCGCTCAATGCGTTCTGCGATGTTTTCAACTTCCCGGGGATGCTCAGCCCACCGCCCGATCTGAACGGCCAGGACATCAGCGTATTCCTCGATGTGCTCCTTGGACTCGATACCGACCCCAATCACATCTGCTTTGCGGATATGGACAACAACTCGCTCGTCGATGACGGCGATGTGCCGCTCTTTGTAGGAGCCGTCCTTGCCGGGTAGTCCGCTCACGGCCTCGTTCCTGTGTGTTCTTCTGCCGTCGGACAGGCGCGCATTCGAGGATGTGCCTTCGGATCGGCTGGTTTATCTTCTCCTCGAAAAACCGCCACCGAGCCAGAAGCCCACCAAGCCCGCAATCCCCAGGCCCCACCAACTCGACCGCCCCGAACGGCGGGTTGAATCCAGCTCTGCTTCATGGCACTCAGATTGAGAGGCCAACTCCGCCTCGTGGGCGGCCTGCATGATTGCGAGATGAGAGTCATGGATGGATTGAACCAATCGCTGGATCTCCCGCTCGTTGCGTTCGAATTGACTCAGGAGCGCCTGAAGCAAGGCGAGCTTCTCCGGCTCCGTGGCGGTTTGCAGCCATCGAAGCAATTCAGCGCGGGAACGATGGGGGCCGGGCAGGCATCCCCATTGCCCCGCCAGGTTCTCCGGGTGGTCTGAACCCTCTGCCATGATCATCCATCCTTGTGGCTTGTCATCACTCGTAACGCATCTCATCCACCCGCTGTTGCAACTCATCCTGCGACCGCTTCGTGTAGATCGCCGTGGTGTTCAACGACTCATGCCCCAGGATCTGAGCAAGGGCCACGATGTCGTTGTTGCTGGATGCCAGGAACCGATGGGCGAAGGTGTGGCGAAGCGTGTGGGGTGTGA
>JBHHUV010000236.1:0-4824 GCA_046754005.1 Phycisphaerae bacterium
GGAACGTATGCGCGTCGAGTATGGCGTACCACACCTCCTCGTCGGTCATGTTGTCCCCGCTCTTGCCCCAATGCAAACGGTGCGATTTCAGCATGGCATTGAAAGTGCTCGTATCGGATTTCGCATTCGCGCGGGCCTCGAGATCTCTGCGAACCCATGACCATTTGGGGCGCACCGAGTCCGGGTATTCTTCCAAGCAGTACATGAGCGAGCGTCTGATTTCTTCGGCAGCATATTTCTTCAGGGATGATCGGCATTGCGCAGAGACCTGCTCATCGGTAATCAAGGCGGTTGGCCAGAGCCCTTCGACTGCCCTGCGAATATCATCTATTGCATAGTTCGGCATCAGTTCGACTCCCGGAAGCTGTCCCAATTGCATTCGATGATCCCGCCCGTCTCGCGCAGGCGATCGGTGATGCTCGACCCAAGCGATTCGTGGAACGCCTCGCCGGTCAGGTTCCCGACAACCAGCGTATCGGTCATATCGCCATATCGGCGGTCGATTAGGTAGTTCAGGATGCGGCCTTCAAATTCGGTATCGCCTCGCTCTTGTACCTCATCCACTACGAGCAGTTGGGGCGAACAAAACTCATCGACCACGGCAATTTCCGTCAGGTCGGGATCGGCGTAGGTCTCGCGGATGCGAAGAAATACATCCATCGCCCGAACGTACTTGATGCTTCGGCCGTTGACGGCGCATACCGCCGCGGCGTGCAATGCCAATTGTGTTTTGCCTGTGCCACGTTTGCCGAGCAATGCAATCAGGAAGCCGCTACCGATTGCCGTTTGGAGCGTGTCGCGTTGTTTATTCCACGCCTTGTGCTCCGAGTTCAATCCGACCGACAAGCGAAGCGCTTGCCGCCGCGGGAAGCCCGCGCCCCGAAACAGCCCCAGGTCAGAGACGTGGTAGGGGGCGGTAGGGTTCTTCAAATTCGCCACGACCCCTTTCTCGGTCCCGCGCGCTTTTCTTGCCAGGAGATTTGCGTTTGCCATTGTCAGACGTGCCTGGCTCGAAAAGTCCTTGCCAGCCTTGTCGGATGGTGGTCTGGATTGACTCGATGGCCCTGTCGTGTCCATAGGTCGCTAGCTCCTTGAGTTGTTTGGCGACGGAAGCGTCCTGGAGTTTGCGGAATTTGCTTTCGCGTCGGTATGCGACGTATTCGTCCCAAGCGGCGTGGAATTCGGTGGTGTCCAGTGTAGGGGGGTAGGGGGGTTCTTTAACAACAGTATCTGTTTCTGTACCTGTACTGTCCTGTACTGTAGTCCGAGTTTTGTCCACTTTTTTGCGGACACTTTGCGGACGTTTGTCCGCTTTTTTGCGGACGTTTTCTCGTTCTGCGCGTTTTCGTTTTGCGTCCCGTGCCCGACGCTTCGCCCCCTTGCCCATCCAATCGCCGAAGTTGGGTATTAGCAAGCCTTTACGGTCGATTTGCAGCCAACCAACATCGACCATGGCTTGCCCGAACCCCTGACAATTCACAAGCCCGTCGACCCACTCCAGGTCCACTTTTGGCAAAAATCCGCCGTCTGCAACGGTCGTTTGTTGGTCCGCCCATGACCATACTTGGTGGAGCATTCCGACGACAAGTTGAACCCACCGTCCGATTTCTGTCCGAGTTGTGTCCGAATTCTGTCCACAAACTTGCGGACATTTTGCGGACATTTTGCGGACGCTGTTGGCGATGGCAATCGTCTCGGGCTGTTGGCCGACGTTGTGCCTCATGATGATGTAGTCGTCAGCCATCGTCGCCTCCCGCCTCGGCTCGGGCCCGGTTGCGGGCATCGTAGAAATTGTCGTAGCTGCCGTTTTGCCAATCATAATCGCAGCCCGCGTTACAATTCCAGAAAAAGCTATGCGTCATGAAAACGTTCGGAAGCCCGCATTTCGGGCAGACGAGGAACGCAAAGCTATTGCCGTAGCAAACGTCCTCAGCGACGTCGTGCCATTGATATAGCCGAACGTATTTCGGGCATAGAACCAACACCCTTTTGTGCGTCTCCCGGCACAGCGCCACATAGCAGTCGTGCTGCTGCTCCAGGTACTCTTTTCGCCCCTTGGCTTCGATGAAGAGATCGGCGTCCTTGACGTAAAAGTCCGGCCAATAATGCTTGCCGTTCAACAAATAGGATTCGGGCTCATAATCCCACTCCTCCCATCCAACCGCGTCGATCCATTCCGCGACTTCGGCTACGAGCCTGCTGTGCATGCGGATTCCGCGATAGACGGTTGGAATGGCCGGTACG
The DNA here is from genome assembly GCA_046754005.1 of Phycisphaerae bacterium. GTDB lineage: Bacteria > Planctomycetota > Phycisphaerae > UBA1845 > UTPLA1 > CAYXGR01. Next base: position 2,245 of record JBHHUV010000236.1, read on the forward strand.
TCCTTTAGGGCCATCGTCAGCCTCCGTGCAAAAAAGGCCACCCGCCCCGCCGTCCAGGCCGGTTAAGGCACGGAGCGGGGGCCTGTTTGTCGGTCGGGAATCCGACCTGAACGCCCGCATTCTACCGAAACCGGCGAGCGTGTCAAGCGGGAAGCGACCACAAATCATCGTACGTTTCCCCCGGAAGCTCGCGGAAAAAATCGGCTGTGATTTCTTTTTCGAACACCGTCAAGTATTGGTCTTCGTGGACTATCTCCCCGTCCTCGAACCAAGAGCAACGCCGGCGCTTTGCAAGCGTCATCACGATGGAGCCTTCCGGCTTCAGCTCGACAATCAAGATCGGCTGAACCTTCCACAAATAGCCGTTGTCCTCATATTTTCCATGCCCGCCCAATACCGCCGCGATGAAAAAATCCTGGTCCCATTCGGTTGTGATGGACAAGGTGCGCACGACCGGGCCGGCGGAATCTTCCCGCAACGTCAAAACTCCGGGTTTGGCCCGGTGGTCCTTCTGTTTATCGCTCATGCTACCTCCTCGGCCTGCCGTTCCAGCGTGTCAAGCGTTATCCGCATTAGCGCCCCAGTGCAAAAAGAAAAGAGCGGCTATCCTAGTCACCGGAATCGGAACCGAAACCGTCGCCGGAACCAGAACCGTCACCGGAACCAGAACCGTCACCGGAACCAGAACCGTCACCGTAACCGTAACCGAAACCGGAACCGGAACCGTAACCGGAACCGAAACCGAAACCGGAACCGTAACCGAAACCGGAACCGGAACCATCACCGTCACCGAAACCGGAACCGTAACCGTAACCGGAACCGAAACCGGAACCGAAACCGAAACCGGAACCGGAACCGAAACCGTAACCGGAACCGGAACCATCACCGTCACCGAAACCGGAACCGGAACCCTTGCTTATGCTGACCATATCGGCACCGCTTCGATCGACTTGCGAGCGGCATCGCTGACCGCCAATATCTCGATCGCCTCAAGCAACTGCACGCAGTCAACGGCCGCCGGGAACTTGCACCCGTCCGGCTTAGAAGTCCCCTCCATCGAAAGCTGCGATAGCGATGCCGCACCCTGCCACCGCCATATCCGGCGCGCGTCACGCAACTCAACCGCCCTGCCGTCTCGCGACTCAAGGATTCCAGCAAAGACGCCCGCGGAATACGTCCGCACAAGCACATACTTACCCGTTAAGTCCGTCATGACATTCCCACCTTTCCAAAACAATTATGCCGCGTCCGTGCTCGTCGCGACGTAACCAAACTGCTCCAACACCTCTTTGACACGCTCGTTGATCCGATTGACACCTTCGGCAAGCGCCTCGATATACTCATCGTCGGGGACAATCCGCAACCGGGCCGGCGGGAGGTTCGGATGCCATGACATCAGGTCCCACCACTGCCGGCCGCAGATCCAAAGCGAGCCCTGTACCTGGGCGAAGTACGCCGCACGCAATCTGTTCGGCTCCAGCAGGTACTCTATGTGCTTGACGGCGCCCGGGCATTTGATCTCCAGCCCACCGTCATCACCAATCAATGCATCAGGCGAGCAGCCGACGGATTCATCGTCATCGGTGACAAACCCGACTCGCTGCGCCTCGACGTTGTGATCGAATTCGTAGCGATTGACCGCCTCGCCTTCCAACGCCAACCCGCGTTGCATGTGCTGCGTCATGGGGACGTTGACACCCTCGCCGAGCATCCATTCCGCGACCAACTCGCAGATTAGACCGAATGCCTGCGTGGATGGCTTGCGGGTTTTCGGTGTGACGATCTTCCCGAACCGCGAGGCTGTCGGAATACCCAGGTGCATTCGCAGCCATTCTTCGGACCCCTGCTCTACGTCGTGGATGATCATGCCGTATCCGCCTTTCGTGCGCTGGCCAGAAACGAGTTCAGCCGCTCGCATATCGTCTCGAATTTGTCCGCCGGGATATCGGCCAGGCCGGAGGCATCCGGACCCGCCATGGCACGCACCATGCGGGCCCTAACTCCGTCGGCCTCGGCCTGCGATGTCTCATCAGCATATGCAATCAACAGATCGTTGATTGTCCGCTCTTGATCCTCGCTGACGGTCGCTTGGACCGCTGCCGCGTCTTCATCGTCCGGGTCGATCGACCACAGACCGAATGCCGCCTTGAGGCACAGACGCTGCGCTACCGTGATGATCGCGGCCGCGTGTGCGTGCTCCGCCTGTGCGGGCGTTCCGTCCCGTCGCATCACCGGCTTACCCATCGGCACGGGCGGCCCGGACTTCCGCTCGCTATGCCCTTCACAATGCCTGATCCGCAGGTGAGCGCGATAGCAGCCGTCTAGCATTTCGGTTTCCTCCCAGTCGTACGCCAGGCCGTGCTGTGCGAGTATCGGCGCAATGGTCTTGCCGATGTCCGCCGTATCGCTGTAACGTCCGGGGACCTTGACGCCCGAGCGGGCAATCCGCGAATAGGGCGATTGGTGACCGCGTGGCATCGCCGGACAGTCCGCCTGAAACGCCGCAAACGCCCGGGCATAAGCGGCCTTCGCCGCGTGCGTTTGCATATCCCTGTAGACTTCGAACATGCCGCGGAGCGA
>JBHHUV010000237.1:0-4816 GCA_046754005.1 Phycisphaerae bacterium
ATTGGGCATGTTATTTGCTCTACATATTCCTCAGTTGATAGCTGTTGTTGTGTGGGTTTTTCGCAGCAGGAATTGAGCGGGGCGCTATCAGGATTCGGCCACGAGCCCGGGCTGTTTCCAGTGTGGCGCCCTGCTCGTTTTTTGTGGGTATCGGCTGGTTTATGGCGCCGGTTGGCCGTTCAGTTCGAAGCGACTCCCGGGTTCGGGCATCTCTATTTTCTTGAAACCGTCGTCACGCAGGTGGTTCTGGAATTGGGTCATCTGGTCCGGCTCGCCGTGGACGAGGAAAGCGGTTTTGCAATGGGGGACGAGGGGTTTGAGGAGGCTTCGGAGTTCGTCTCGGTCGGCGTGGGCGCTGAAGCCGTTGAGGACCTCGACGCGTGCCTGGAGTTTGTATTTTTTTCCGAAGATTCCGATATGGGGTTGGCGTTCGACCAGCCTTCGGCCGAGGGTGTGGGCGGCCTGAAAGCCGACGATGAGAATGGTGTTTTTGGCGCTGCGAATGTTGTTTTTGAGGTGGTGGCGGATGCGACCGGCCTCGCACATACCGCTGGCGGAGATGACGATGCAGGAGTTTCGGCGGCGGTTGATCTTCTTGCTGTCCTCGACATCGCGGATGTAGTGGCAGTTGTCGGCGCCGAGGATGTCTCCGGTTTGTCTCTGGAATCGACGCGCGTCCGAGTCGAAGAGTTCGGGATGGAGGCGGAAGACTTCGGTGGCGTTGACGGCGAGAGGGCTGTCAATGAAGGTGGGTATCTTGGGGATCGCCCCCTCCTGTTGGAGCTGGTGCAGGAAATAGACGATCACCTGTGTTCTGCCGACGCTGAAGGCGGGGATGATGATCTTGCCGCGACGGTCGATTGTATCGTTCACGATTTCGGCGAGTTGTCCCTTGAGGTCGGCGCTGGGGGGATGGAGGCGACCGCCGTAGGTGCTTTCGGTGATGAGGTAGTCGCAGGGGGGGAAGGGGTTTGGATCGCGGAGGATGGGCATGTCGCAGCGGCCGACGTCGCCGGTGAAGACGAGGCGGACGGGTGGTTTTCCGTCGGGGGGGAGGTATTCCAGTTCGATCGACGAGGCGCCGAGCATGTGACCGGTGTGGTGGAAGCGGGCCTGGAGGCGGCGGGTGATCCAATAGGTCTGTGATTGGGAGACGGCGTGGAAGAGGCTGATGGTTTTGACGGCGTCCTCTTCTGTGTAGAGGGGGCTGACGAGGGGTTGGCCTTTGCGTGCCCGCTTTTTGTTGAGGTATTTGGCGTCTTCCTGCTGGATGTGAGCGGAGTCGGAGAGGAGGAGGGCGCAGAGGTCGCGGGTTGCCGGGGTGGCATAAATATTTCCGGAGAAGCCGTTTCTGGCGAGGAGTGGGAGTCGCCCGCAGTGGTCGATGTGTGCGTGTGAGAGGACGACGGCGTGGAGTTTCGATGGATCGATCGGGAAGGACTGATTTTTTTCGATGGTTTCGGCGCGGCGACCCTGAAAGAGGCCGCAGTCGAGGGCGATGAGCCTGCCGTCGGCCTCGATGAGGTGCATGGATCCGGTGACTTCTTGAGCAGCGCCGTGGAAGGTGACGTTGAGCATCGAGCATTCTCCTCCATCGTGATTCAGTCGTCCAGCGAGACAGGGTCAGGTGCGAATTGTTTCACCTTTTCTTCCAGTGCATGATAATGCGCCGGTCGTTTTTCGACAGGCAGTTGTGAGAGCGCGGTATAGGCTCCGCGATAGAGGGTAGCGAGGGCGCTGCGTACCCCTTCATTTGTTCGTTTTGATTCCGGCAGGAACGAGAGGATTCGTGCGACGAGGAGATCCTCGTTGCCGGTCATGATGTGCAGCAGGGCGGAGAATCGCCACAGGGGGAACAGTCGTTCGGGAAATTCGGTGGGGACGACCTCTCCGCCGATGAAGCCGCGTTCGGGTTCGGGGTGGGCCACGTGTTCGTGGGCGATACCGAGTACGGCATAGCGTTCGGCGGATCGGATGGCCTCGCATGCGGCGGGGTAGTCGGCGATGTTTGCCTCGAATCGCATTTGTGCCAATGTGAAGAAGCCGTCTGTCTCCGCTTTGTGTCCGCGTCGGTATCGGTTGTTCGATTGTTCGAGGAAGGCGTAATAATCGGCCGCTCGGTGCTGGTCGGCGAGGGCCAGATCGGCATGACCGGATTGATGCTCGAGAAACGCGGCAATGCGGAGCCACTCGGCCGGGCTGTCGGTTTCCCTGGGCGGTGTTTTTTCGGCGGCTGCGGTGCGGGCAGGGGGTAGTTTTGTTTCGAGCATGTCGGTTGCGGCCGGGTTGTTTGCCAGTTTCTCCAGAATGGATCGCAGGGTGTTATTTAATTCCGCGTTGCGGAGCGCTCTTCTGACACATTGGAGCTGGATGATCGGGTCGTCCGAGCGAAGTTGGGCATAGAGGGTGTTCGAATTCAGGGCGTAGGGATCGAGATGATCGAGCGCCTGTTCGAGCACTCGCCGCGCATCGTCATTTCGATTGGCGTTTTGCAGGGCCTCTGCGTAGCGGGCGGGGGTGTCCCGGAACGCGGGGATGAGTTCATACAGTTCTTGCCAGCGAGTGACGGCTTCGGCGGCCATTTTTTCATCGTTTGTCTTATTGGCGAGAGTGGCGGCGAAGACCGCGGCCTGTTGTCTGGCTACGATTGTCTTATTTGCGTACAGTCGGTCGCGGCCCCTCTGTTCGAGTGGCGTGAATGGATCCTTATCCGCGTTGCTGTGTGCAAGGTCGATGGTCGAGAGGCCGAGGCAACAGAGGCCCAGGGACAAGAAGGCGAAGCAGCGGACGGGGGATGAGAGTGTGATCCTGCTTGTCCTGGGTGAGGGGAGGGTGTCTCTGTTGAGTGCTGCCAGCAATCCGAGGAGGGTCCAGTACCAGACGGGCATCATGGGGCCACGAAGGGTGATGCTCGCGGATTCGGTGACGAGGATTGTTGCGAGACCGGCGATGAGTGCGAGAGTAATGGCGCGGGCGGAATCATCCTGCCTGGCTGTCAGTCGTCGCCACGCCAGGGCCATGACACCGAGGGGCAGGGCGAGATAGAACAGGGCACCGGGGATTCCCAATTCGACGGCCGACTGGATCCATTCGTTGTGTGCATAGAGGTTGATATTGCCGTGGTAGAAATGGGGGGCGGCGGCTCGGAGGGGGGCGACGGCGTTGGTCATTTGAATGACAAAGGAGTCGGGCCCGGCGCCGAGGGAGAGGTGTTTCGGGACCAGATCGGCCATTGCAATTTTCCAATAGGCGAATCGGAGAGAGAGGGCGCCGGAGGTTTCGGTGTTGGTGCTTCGGAGTTGGGTGGCGATGTAACCGGCAGCGAGGAGAATTCCAGCGATGCTGATGGCCGCGATGGCGATTCCGATGCGTCGGGAACGATGGCGGAGCCATAGCAGGGCGGCGGTGGCGAGTATCAGGCCGGCGATCAGGCCCATTGCCGGCGCGCGGCGGTGGGTTTGTTGTAAGACGTACAGCGATATCGCGCCGATGATCAGGCTGGTGATCGTCAGTGGATTCCATTGTTTTCGTAGGAGATTTGTTACTGCCAACATGATTGCGATGCCGGCCCACAATGCGGCGAAGGCGGCCGTGGGTGTGATAGGGCCGATGGGCCAGGTGAAGTGTGCGAGACCGTGGTCGGCGCGGTGTGCGATCGACAGGGCGAGGCAGATGAGGGCGACGATGAGGAGGCCGAGGGTTGCGCGTCGGACTTGATCGGTGTTGAGAGATCGGGCGATGAGAATGGCCCAGCCGGCGCCGGCGGCGAATCGAGCGATCCAGCCCCACGAGAGGTCGAGGCGATGATTGGTCAGCGCCGATAGAGTGGCGATGATCAGGATCGCCGCCGTGGTGGTTCGGAGCCAAAGATCGGCACTGTTTTGGAATGGGGGTGGATTGTCGGTTGGATTGGATGATTGGCTGGGGCGGATTGTGGAGAGGCCCAATAAGAGGAGACCGAGACCGGGGGCGATCAGGATGATTCCGTCACGGATGTCGGCGATGTGGGTGGTAGGGATGGGGAGGGTGAGGGAATCTGCAATTGCTTTGAGAATCGGATGCCAGGAAGCCTTGTTGCCGAGTGCGTTGATCGATGAGGACACGACCGGTCCATCTCCGGAATAGAGGAGGATAGCGGCCGCGTTGGCGGCGATAAGGAGTGTGAGGAGACATGTCGGGAAGCGTCGATTCATGGGGTGTCATCGTCGCCGCAGGGTTGGGTGATGGCAAGTGGGGGAAACGTCGAAACGTCAAAACGTCGAAATGTCGTAATGAAAGAAGAAACAGAAAAGAGAAGAAGAACCATAGGAAAACATGGGATGGGATGGGATTGGGTGGGTTTGGTTTTCGGTTCGTGTTGTTGTGGGGGATCGGCACCGGCAAGCAGAGCTTGCCGGTGGCACGCTTGTTTTGATTTCATGAGGTCTGTGACACACGGAGTATCGCACTGCTTGAAGCAGTGGGACACGAGTCGGATGGCGCTGTGTGAGGTTGCATGCTTACCCGTCCCGAACTGCCGGGACGTGTAAGCATGGCACCCGGTACCCGGTATGACACCCGGTCTGGTTGTGATGGGCTTACAATTTGAGTTGCCAGATCGTGACGTCGATCCAGCGGTCGAACTTTCGGCCGATGGCTTCGAGGGTGCCGATGGGCTTGAATCCGAATGACTCGTGCAGGGCCTCGCTGGCGGGTTGGTGGTCGGCGATCTGGGCGATGATGTTTTTGTGTTCGTGGCGGCGGGCTCGATCGATGAGTTCGGCGAGCAGGGCGTGGCCGATGCCCTGTCGATGGCAATCTGGATTGACGTAGATTG
>JBHHUV010000238.1:0-4773 GCA_046754005.1 Phycisphaerae bacterium
GGCCACGAAGATGGACGTCGCCGTCGGGGATACGGTGGAACTCTCCGGCGCCGCCACGATGCGCGACTTTCACAGCGAAACCCTCGATCGAACCTTCGAGTCGATTCTCTTTGTGTCCAGCGTCCACGTCGTGGGGGCCGAGACCGTCACGGCCAAGCCGGAGGCGCCCGCAACCGTGAAGACACCGGCAACCGTGAAGACACCGGCAACCGTGAAGACACCGGCCCTGCCGCCGGGTCATCCGTCCTTGGAAACCGCGAGTCCGCCACCGGCGGGAACACCGACGGCCGCGCCGAGGCCCGGCGAGATTGAGAAGCTGGCCGACGGGCAGAGCGTGGCGGACCTGTTTGCACACAAGGCCGAACTGACGGGCAAAAAGGTGCGTCTTCGCGGCCGGGTGGTGAAGGGTAGCCGGGGGATCATGGGATTGAACTGGCTGCACATTCAGGATGGTACGGGCGCGCCGGGAAGCAACGACGTGACGGTTACCTCGGCATCGGATTTTGCAGAGGTCGGAACGATCGTCGTGGTGGAGGGGACGCTGGATATAGACAAGGCGGTGGGGAAAGATTTGGGTATGAATTACTTCTTTCCGGTGATCATCGAACAGGCGAAGATCACACCGGAATCCTAAGAGAGCATCTCAATACACTGCCAATACTTACGGTTCTTATACACGATGTGGCCATTCCGAAAGGACAACCAGAAACAGTCAATATCGCTAGAAAAACAAGTGCAAGATCTGGCCGAGTGTGGAATCCAGATGCGTCACGGAATCAGCATTGATGATCCCTGATTTCATTCGATCGTGAGACATATGAGAAGGATCCGTTTCGCCTTCTATTGATGACTATGGTCAGCGAACGCGAAGCCGAACCATTTGATCCGCTGTCGGATGATATCTGGTATCTTGACACGGAAAGCATCTACGACAATGGCGATTACCGCCGGATTGCGGAGCGGATGCGAGGGTTAGCGGGAGGCGATCTGCCAATTGAGCAAGTCGAAGATTACGTGGACATGGAGACCAACGAGGCATGGTTGAGTTTCAAACTGGATGAAGCACTAACGAAGTGGGAAGCAGAATTGAATGACGACTGGCTTGATTCGTCTATCATGACTCGATTCTCGCAATTACTTATCGATCGCGGAGCTGGCTCTCGATATACTATTGTTGATTTTGAAGGTCAGGATTGCCTTATCGGTTGCTCGACGCCGGGAAAATTGGACGCTTTGAGAAGACTAACCGGGCTTCCATTTCAATGGCTTACCTAATTGATTGTATCAAACAGAGATGTTGTTTCTAAACACATCCCAAGCGAAGCATTGAAGGAGTCTTCAACCATGGATATACGATCATCGAAATGGCGCGGATTGTGTTTGGGTCTCGTTGCGGCGTTGCTGCTGGCGGCGGGGTGCAATCGGGAGGAGTCGGTTGGTGGAGTTGACAATGGCGCCAGCGCCTCGGCCGGTTCCGACGCGCAGGTGACGGCCATCCTGGCCAGGGCCGATGCCGCCGACGGGACGAGCGACAAGGTGGTTTCGAAGTGCGCGGGCTGTTCGCTGGTGATGAACGGCAAGGCCGAACACGATCTGAAGGCCCACGGCTATACGCTGCACTTCTGCTCCGGCATGTGCCGGGACGGATTCGCCAAGGATACGACGAAATCGATCCTGGCGATGAAGCTGCCGAGCGAGTGAAGGCCCTTTCAGGCTGTTTAGTGCCATCCTTTTGATCCTTTGAGGGATTGGAGCCTGCCATTGGGGCACCATGCCCGCGCATCGCTTGGGCATGCCACCCGGCTGTTTGGGCATGCCACCCGGCCGCCCGAAGAATGGTCGTGAAGAAGGCCCTTTACCGGTTGGGGAGGGCGTGTTAGGATTCTGTCGGTGTTTGAGTCGGCGGATCCTTTTGAGTGAGTGGAGGAGTCGCCCGGTACGCCAAGGTTTTGATTGGCCCGATGTGGGCTGAAAGTGGACGGATGTTTACGGAGAGTCGATCGTGAAGAAATTGTACGTAGGAAACCTGTCGTATCGGACGGATGAGCCGGCTCTGGAGCAGGCTTTTTCCGAATTCGGAGCGGTAAGCTCGGTGGCAGTCATCAAGGATCGATACAGCGGAGAGTCGAAGGGATTTGGCTTTGTCGAGATGGATGACGATTCGGAGGCCCAGGCGGCCATCGATGGTCTCAACGGCAAAGACCTCGACGGTCGCAGCCTGAAGGTCAACGAAGCCCGACCGAGGGAACCACGACGCGGCGGCGGCGGTGGTGGTCGCGGCGGTTATGGCGGCGGCGGCCGTGGCGGCCGACGCGACTGACTTCACGTAGCCGAGCCTCTTTTCGCCAGCCGGTCCAGTCAGATATTTTCCCCCTCGATTCCATCGGTCGAATCCCGGGTCGTGCGGAGTGCGGTGGCGGTGTGCGCGATCGCGGGAGGCTCGCCGTACTTTTGGATTACCTCTGAAGTGACAGTTGATCCATGGGGGCGGTTGTATCTCTCACTTGCGTGATACGATGGAAGACAATCAGGTGAAACCGATCGTGTTTCTCTCGGGGGATCGGATTACTCTTCGCCCGATTGAACTGTCCGATCTGAAGGATTGTCAGCGCTGGATCAACGATCCAGAGACGCGCGTCAGCCTGGCCACCTATCTGCCATTCAGCGAAATCGCCGAGCGAGAATTTATCGAGAAGACCGCCGACACGCGCACCGGTGTGGCCTTCATGATCGTCCTGAAGGAGGGGGATCGCCCCATCGGCTGTCTGGGCCTGATGAACATCCGCTGGAAGGATCGCACCACCGAATTCGGCATCACCATCGGCGAGACCGACTGCCGGGGTCGGGGCTATGGCACCGAGGCGACGGAGTTGATTCTCTCCTACGCATTCGAGTCCTTGAATCTGAACCGTGTTCAACTGGGTGTGTGGGATTTCAACACGGCTGGGATCCGGGCCTACGAAAAGGCGGGATTCGTGCTCGAGGGGACGATGCGCGAATACGGCTTCATCGCCGGACGCACGGTCGATCACCTGCTGTACTCGATTTTGGCGCGGGAGTATTTCGCAAGAAAAGATCCGGGCCGATCCTCGAAATCCTGAACGATTATTCCACGTCTGTGATGGCCTCGTACCCGATGGGTGGGGGGGTCTCTTCCCGTCGGACCATCGTGCCTTCCTCCTGGCAGGCGGCGGCGCCGAGGACGGGATCGAAAAAGTTGAACATCATGCTGTAGAGGTAGTCGCGACAATAGGAGGCGAAGCCGTCGTGACCGCCGCCGTGCAGAATCAGGCCGGCGACATCGGGGTTGGTTGTCTCTTCGAAGAAATCGGCGATCTCCTGTGCGAATGCCAAGGGATCGTTCGCGCCGTGGATGATCAGCACGGGAACGCGGGCCTTTTGCAGCTTGTGACCGGACGGTCGGCCGTGATAGGGCAGGAAGCGAATGTAATCGTATCCGTCTTGGGTCGCGCCGGGATAATTCAATCCGGAGCGTTCGAATTCGTACTCGATCAGCTTGTGGATGTTGCCGTGGACGTCGGGATGGTTCTTGCGGCGGGCGCGATCGTCTACGGTCGCCTGGAGTGTGGCGAGGACTGGATTGTCGGCGTAGGGCCAAGGCCGATCGAGCGCGTCGACCAGTTCCTCGAATCGCAGAACGGGAGACATGGCGAGTATGCCCGCCTGAAAGTGGGTGCGGCCGCACCGCGGCCGAAGATAGGGTGCCAACCGTAGCGAGACGCTGGGATCGTCGTCTTCTCGGCCATCCTCCCAGGCCGCCATCAGGGCGATATTCGAGCTCCAACTGAATCCGATGATCCCGGTGTGCCGGACCTTCGGGAGTGCCTCCAGCCAATCGGAGACGGCCAGCAAATCTCCCGCCTCCCTGGCGCCGAAGTTGAAGTAGACGTTGGGATAGCGGGCCTCGGTCTGGCCGTGACCGCGGAACTCGAGGGCGAGCACGTGCAAACCGGCGGACCGCAGGGCCTGGCCGATGTCCCGTGCGCGGAGGCGGATGTTGTCGCCGAAGAGGCCCGGCATGATGACAATACAGTCGGCGGAGAGAATTTCGCCGTCTCGTGTTGCGTAGCCGAGACGACCGGAAAGCTTCAATTCGTCGTTGATCGGAATCCAGACATCCGTAAATCCCGACCAGCTCGGTGCGGGCTGTTCGATGGCGGTTGTGGAACCGGTGACGCGGGCGGTATCGGCGAGGCCGCTGAAGTTTCCGAGGATGGTGTGCAGATAGCCGGGCCATTTTCGGAAGTGGGCGAAGACATCGACCGCGCGGCCACGGGCGTCGGTCAGGTCTTCGGTGAGGAGCGTCGGGCGTCGGTCTGCGGGGAGGAGGGTGCGCAACCGGGCATGGGTGTGGCGCAGCCAGGCGCGCGTGGTTCGGGGTGCGTTGTCGGGCGTCCGTTGGACATAGACGATCTCGTCGATACGAACCGGAAAGGATGTTTCGGAGAGGCAACCCCCGAGGGAGATCAGGATCAGGCTATATCGGCACGCGACGGCGAGCGTGTGCTTGTTGGAGAAAAAGGACGGCATCTGTGTGGGTGCTCCCGGTTGGTGCATGTCGGTGCGGAAGAGCCGCGGACTTCAGCCCGGGCGGCCGCTCGACCCCTTGCGCGAAAAGATCGCGCATGGCGAATCAGGGATCGTACCATAAGTATCGGCGTTCCGCGCCGGGTTACGGTTCGTGAGAGCGGGGATGTGTCCATGACAGTTCAGGCGGGATCTTGGCGCAGCACAGTCCGGCGAAATCCGCCC
>JBHHUV010000239.1:0-4741 GCA_046754005.1 Phycisphaerae bacterium
TGCTTTTACCCTGGCTGGTGCTGCCGGTGATGAGGATCAGGCCCTTTCGGGCGCGCGCCATCTTGCCGACGATTTCGGGCAGGCGGATCGCTTCAAGCGTCATCGGCTCTCTCGGCAAAAGGCGGAGGACCGACCCGATGGCGCTGTCGTTGTAGCTGACGTTGACGCGGTAGCGGTTTCGATCGGCATCGACGGCCATGAAGTCGAAGTCGAGCGATTGCTCGAACTCCTGAACCTGCTCGGGAGACAGAAGTGTGAGGCTCAATTCCTGCGCGATCTTCGGGGTGAGGGATTCCTTGGTGACCGGCTGGAGATCGCCCTCGATGCGAAAGAGTACGGGGGAGCCGGCGACAATGTGGACGTCGGTGGCGCGTTTGGTGCGGGCGAGGCGGAGGATGTCCTGAATGTTTTTCATGGGGGGTACTCAAGCGCAATCTGTTGTCCGCGCATCGATTCTAGAGGGAGGTTTGCGCGGGGGCAATGGGGAAGATCAGTCAAGTCGTCAAATTAAAAGAAGAAGAGGAAAAGAAAAAACATGGGAAGGGATTCCCGTGTGTGTGGGACCGAGAAGGGATTCTCGGTCCAGCGGTCGGTGCCCACCGCTTCCTTACGGTCGCGGCTCTGACAGGTGAGGCTCTGACAGGCGAGGCTACTACTTGTCCATGACTAAGCCGATGAGCTTTTCGCCGGGCTGTGGGTCTCCTTCCTCATTGGCGGCATACACCTTCAGTCGGTTTCTCTCGTCGATTGTGAACAGGACCCGCGCGGACTCGCTGTAACGCTGCTGATAGGCGGCGAAATCAAACTCGTCCGACAGGGGCGTGGCCTTTACGGTGAATCCCTGCGCGTGACGGGACAGAAAGGCGTGGTAATGAAGGCGATCATCGAAAAGCCAGCGGCCGTGGAGGTATTTGTGGCTGGCCTGTTTTCGTTCCGCGCAATCCGACGGCGGTAGTTGATAACATTCCGCCTTGCCGAAGACGCCGCCGAATCGATGGACGGCGAGGACGTTGACCCAGTCGTTCGGTGTCAGGGCGAGTAAGCGGCCGATGCCGCCGAGGTTGAGTTCGTCGAGGGTGTGTTCGGAGAGGATGCTGCCGGTGTGGGTGGGGAGACCGGCCATGCGAGCGGCGTGGATGTTGTCGCGATTGCTGTCGACCAGTAGGACGTGCAGGCCTTCTCGCTGGAGGGCGGCGGCTATTTCTCGAGCCCAGTCGTGTGCTCCGATGAAGAGGACGCCCTGGGGTTCCGCCTCGGCGACGCCGAGCCGGCGGGCGACGAAGGCGGCGGTCAGACCATAGACGGCCACAGTGGCGATGATGGTGATGAAGGCGATGGGCACGAGCTGGTCGGCGCCGGCGCCGGGATCGGCAGATTCCAGACGGATGGCGAAGACCGAGGCGACGGCGGCAGCGACGATGCCGCGCGGGGCCATCCAACACAGAAACAGGCGCTCGCGCCGACTGAGACCGGAGCCCAGCGTCGAGGCCAGGACGCTGAGCGGTCGAACGACGAGGATCAGCACGCCGACGAACAGCAGACCGGGTGCGGCGAGATCGCGGAGTTCGCCGAGTTTGAGCCGCGCGGCGAGGACGATGAACAGGCTGGAGATGAGCAGGACCTGGAGGTTCTCCTTGAACTCGACGATGTGTTTGACGTCGACCCGCTTCTGATTGGCGAGGGCGAAGCCCATGACGGTGACCGCGAGGAGACCGGATTCGTGCTGGAGGTGGTTGGCGGCGGTGAAGGCGGCGAAGACGAGCATGAGCGAGGCGGCGTTCTGGAGATGATCGGCGATCCAGAAACGGGCCAGCCCGAGGACGAGGAGCACGGCGGCGGCCCCGCCGATCCCCCCGCCAAAGACAATCGTCTTGACGATGCCCGTCAGGATGATCGCTGTGGCCTGCTTGGCCTCGTTGGCGGCGAAGCTGCTTTCGAAGAGGGCCTGGTAGATCAGGACGGCGAGGAGAGCGCCGATCGGATCGATGACGATGCCCTCCCACTTGAGGATCGGGCCGACGCTGCCGGAGGGGCGGATGTGTCGGAGGAGCGGGCCGATGACCGTGGGGCCCGTAACGACAAGGACCGCGCCGAGCAGGGCACAGACGCCGAGATCCAACTCGAAGATCAAACGGGCGGCAGCGGTGGTGAGGAACCAGGTGAGCAGTGCGCCGACGGTGATCAGGTTCCGGACGACGGCGCCGACTTTGGGCAGTTCGGAGAGCTTCAACGTCAGGCCGCCCTCGTAGAGGATCAGGGCGACGGAGAGGGAGACGATGGCGAAGAGGAGTTGGTCGTTGCCCTTGAACAGAATCTCCGGATCGATCCAGCCGAGGACCGGGCCGGCGATGATGCCGAAGGTGAGCAAGAGGAGGATGGATGGCAGGCCGATGCGCCAGGCGATCCATTGGGCGCTGACGCCGAGGACGACTATGCCGGCGATGCCGAGGAGGATGGCTTCGGACACTCAAGAAACTCCAAGGGTGAATGGCCGCAGTATAGCCCCATGATACCGGATGAGAAGATGGTCAATTGGATCAGTGGTTGAGCGGTGATGAGAATTTGTTACGATGGGATCGAACCCTTTGTGTCTTTGGGGGAATGAATTCATTCGAGGATGATCACATCAGTGCTGTTTGATCATCCGGACGAGGATCTGTTCCCCACCCATTGTTTCGCTAAGGATGGGGCACCCACGCGAGCCTGCGTACGCCATGCCCGCGCCTTGAGGCTTGGGCATGTCACCCGAGTGCTTGGATTTCGGAGTCTTGTTTTGCCTAGTAAGCTCGATCTGGCGAAGAACTGGTTGCCCCGGTACACGGGGATGTCGATTGATGATTTTGGGGATTATGCGCTGCTGACGAATTTCTCGAGCTACATCGAGGAATTTGCATCGAGCTTTGGCTGTGACCTGAAGGGTGATGACCGGCCGATGCAGGCGGCGACGAACAGCGCCGGACTCAGCATGGTCAACTTCGGGATCGGCTCTCCCAACGCGGCGATCATCATGGACCTGCTGACGGCGCGTCGGCCGAAGGGGGTTTTGTTTCTAGGCAAGTGCGGTGGGCTGAAGCAGACGACCGAGATCGGGTATTTCATTCTTCCGATCGCGGCGATCCGGGGGGAGGGAACGTCGGACGACTACTTTCCGCCGGCTGTTCCGGCGCTGCCGTCGTTCAAGCTGCACAAGTTTGTTTCGGACATGATCCTCGAGCGCGAGTTGGAATATCGCACGGGTGTTGTCTATACGACGAACCGCCGGGTGTGGGAACACGACAAGGTCTTCCTGCGGAAACTGCAGGAGGTGACGGCGATCGCGATCGATATGGAGACGGCGACGATCTTTATCGTGGGTCACAAGAACGAGATCTCCCGCGGGGCGTTGCTGCTGGTCTCGGATGTGCCGATCACGCCGGATGGGGTCAAGACCGAGGCGAGCGATGCGCGGGTGACGAAGCAGTGGTCGCACCTGCACCTTCAGATCGGGATCGACGCGATGACGCACATCGGCCATCACGGCGAGGCGATCCGTCACTTTCAGTACTGATCATATTTATTTATTTGACTCTATGTGAGGATGGCGGTCCTTGGCACAGGGTGGCCGGGCTTGGAATCTGCAAAAAGAAAATACTATCGGCGGGACGCCGATGACCTCCCCGTCGGCGATGGCCGGGTTGCGCAGGTATGGCGCCCGGTGCTCGGTGGGTATGTGTCGACTTGCCACTGTCAAGGCACGATCCTGGGTGCTTGTGCCTTGATAGTGCCACCTGACCGGTTGGAAACCAGTGCTCAGGCTCCCCTGAGTTGTCATAGATAAAACGGCCGCGTGGATGGTAATCCGGGGTGGGGCGGATTGGGACCGTGATCCCGGCCTCCAGGCCTCCTAGCCCGTTTCTCAAAAAGCCCCGTGAACGGGTTTTTTTTGAGATGCTTAGCGGAATTGGGTTCTGGAATCCCGGCTGAAGCCGGCTTGGAATCCGCCGATTTTGTCAAGGATCCACCACGGACGACGGGTTGACGCGGGTGGGTGGATTTTATAGAAGAACGGGTCTATCTTGTCCGTCCCAGAGGGCGGAGCCTGGTTGGTACAGACGGTATCGCAGAGGCCGGGACATGTGAGCATGGGACTCGGCGCTGCTTGTAGCGGCGGTACCCGAGGGATATTTCTACGACCTTGAAGGCAGGGTTGTATAAGCATGGTACCGGGCACTGCTTGAAGCAGTGGCACCCAGCCGATGCTCCCTGCTATTGGGGAAGGATGCGGTGTCCGTGCTCGCACTGCTTGAAGCAGTGGCACACGGTTGAGACCTGTTGGACCTGGTGAACTATGAATTATTCCGAGGCGTAGAACGCAGATGATCCGGGTAAAGAATCTGACAAAGAGGTTTGGTGATCGGACGGCGGTTCATGGCATCTCCTTCCACATTGAGGAGGGGGAGATCGTTGGGTTTCTGGGGCCGAATGGTGCCGGGAAGACCACGACGATGCGCATATTGACCTGCTACATGCCGGCGACGAGCGGGTCGGCGTCGGTGGCGGGGCACGATGTTTTCCGAGACTCGATGGCGGTTCGGAACGTGATCGGATATCTGCCGGAAAACACGCCGCTGGATATGCAGATGCGGAGCCGGGAGTATCTGAACTTCCGGGGAAAGCTGCGCGGGCTGGATCGATCCTCCCGCCGCGGGGCGATTCAGCGGGTGGTCGATCAGTGCTGGCTGGGGGATTTCATCGATCGACC
>JBHHUV010000240.1:0-4733 GCA_046754005.1 Phycisphaerae bacterium
GCGCCGGTCGCGATGTGGTCTTTCTCCACAAGATCGTCCCCGGCCCGGCCGACCGCAGCTACGGCGTCCACGTCGCGGCGATGGCGGGCATGCCCGCGAGCGTCTTGAAACGAAGCGAGGCGATCCTGGCCGGTCTCGAGAGTCGCCGTCACGGCAAATCACAGTCCCCTCGATCAAAAGCCGCAGACCATTCGAATTCGGCCCAGTTGATGCTATTCGAGGAATCGGAGTCCCTGCCATCCTGGTGGCGCAAGCTGGTAGATGAACTCGGCGCCATCGACATCGAAACCACCACCCCGATCAATGCCCTCGCCCTGCTTCAAAGCCTCAAGGCGCATCTCACAGATGAGCGAACCTCTTAAAAATTCCTGTGGTACCGGTCTCCATCCCATGAGCCCTGAAAGGGCGACAGAACAAAGCCCAGGGCAGAGCGCAGCGCCGCCCTGGGTCAGCTGCTGATGGCCATGTTGAACCAAGAATCCCGCCTCGTTCCCCTTTCGCGTAACTCGGAACTCGAAACCTTTCACAAATGCACCTCACCGACCGGTAACACCTCGCCGGGATGATTGAAGATTCGCCCCTTCCGGGTACAATAGATCAAGCCGGGTTCGGGAATAACGCGGCATGTGTCAATCGTTCTCCAGTTCGGAGGCGGGCCTTGAAATCGATAGGGTTGAGTAGTCCGACGCGGAATTGCGGACGGCATGCATCGGTGCTGTTGCCATCTGTCTGTCTGTCGATGTTCTTCATGTCGACCGGTTGCGCATCAAGCCATCGTCCGAGCCCCTACGCGGCGTTTGATGAGATGGCCCAACGATCATTGGCCGATGATGCCGACTATGTGAGGCGCCACCTTGCCCCGGAACTCGTCGCGCAAATGCGCGGCAAAGACAAGGATTCCGCCGTTCTCGATTCGCACGTGCTTGATCTGATGAATCGCCTGCAACGCTTCAAGTGTCTGGATCCGACGCTGCGGGTGGAGGGCGACGAGGCGGAGATCGAGGTCTTCGGCACCGACCCGGATTCGGCATCGGGCAGTCTGCTCCGTTGCCGATACCGGCTTCGCTACGACGATAAGCGGGGCTGGCTGTTGGCCAGCCGATCCTACGACGATCAGCCATTCGTCCATTTTGACGAAAAGGGTTCCTGATGAGATGATCAGAGCCACGACCATGGGGAGCATTGGCGTCCCGCCGGTGCGTCGCTGTTTTTTTTTGTTGTTGTTGTTTTTGTTGTTTTTGTTTTTGTTGATAATCAAACGGAGAACAGGGGCCTCTGGCCCCGTCTCGCACACAATCTGATGAATTGAAAAGCTATATGTAACGGCATTCGCGCCTGGGGGAGGGGAAACGTGATGAAGCAAATAGTCATATTACTGGGCCTCACAATCGGCCTCGCACTCACCGGCTGTGCCGATCCGAAAGAACAGTTCGGCCGAACCTGGTATATCGACGGCGCGGGCAATTGGGGCTTCGGCGCACTCGACGTCCCAATGGGCCTCGAGGATCGCGGCTACAAGGGCCTCGTCTCCAACCACCGCTGGTCCCTCACCTTCAACCCCGTCCTGGACCAGACCTTTCGATTCATCGCCAGAGGCTCCGGTCACAGCCTCGGCCAGGTCATCACCGACTATCTCAAACGGAACCCCGACGCCGAAGCGAACATCATCGCCCTCTCCGCCGGCACCGGTGTCGGCGTCTGGGCCATCGAAAACGTGAAACCTCCCTACAAAGTCAACAACCTCGTCCTCCTCGGCTCCAGCCTCTCCAGCAAATACAACATGCGCAAGGCCCTCGCCCACATGAAGGGCGATGTATACGTTTACTACACCAAGACCGACCCGGTCCTCCAGGGCCCGGTCCGCGTTCTCGGCACCATCGACGGAACCTTCGACGATTCCGCCGGTCTCGTCGGCCTCCACGGCCCCGGCGAGGAGAGCGGTCGCATCAAGAACATCCCCCGATCGGCCAGGTTCGCCCGATTGGGCTGGACCGGCGGCCACGCCGACTGCGTCAATCGCCGCTTCGTCGCCGGCGAGTTGTACAAGCGTATCATCCCCCACGCCGACAAACAGAAAGAAAAGCCCCACGAAGCCAACACCAATCAGGCCACCGGCAACCCCCCCCCACAATACGACGCCAAACTCTGGGCCTCAGCCGGCATGCCCTGAATATCCTGTGGCACCGGTTTCCAACCGGTGCTGTGTTTCGATTGGGTCGGCATGTTGTTCGGGGAGCATCGGCGTCCCGCCGGTCGTTTATGTTTTTGTTGTATTGTTTTTGTTTTTGTAGTTTTTGTTTTTGTAGTTTTTGTTTTTGTAGTTTTTGTTTTTGTTGTTTTTGTTGTTATTTCGACTTTTCGACGTTTCCTATCCCCTACACAGCACCCTCTCCGATTCCCGAAGCACCCGCGTAAACTCCACCGCGCTATCCGACCCGCGAAGCGCCTCCTGTAATCTCGGATCAATCAACAATCGGCACAACCGTCCAAGATACAGCAAATGATCCGCATGCCCCGGGCAGCACACCAGAAAGAACAGATCCGTCAGCCCTCCACCCCGTTCGCCGAAGACAATCCCCTGCTGCGTCCGCGCGACCGCGAGCACCGGCCCCTCCGAATAGACCGGCCGCGCCGGATGCGGGATCGCCACCCCATCCTGCAGCGCCGTCGAACCCTGCCGCTCCCGATCAATCAAATCCTCCGCGAGTGACTTCCCATCCACAAACGGATCCAACGACTCCGCCAGCCGGGCCAGTTCGCGCAGCACCGACGACCGCGTCTTCGCCGCAAGGTCCACCACCACCGCCCGGTCTTTCAGATTCGGGGAAATCAGCAGATCGCCTGTCGCCTCCGGGTGTCGATCCTTCCGGCGCCGCTCCGGCAGGCTGTGCAGGTTGTCCTCGATCCAGTTCCAGATTGCGGACGATCGAAACCGCCACTCTCCGCCGACTTTCTGCGACGGGAGGATGCGTTTCTCGGCCATCCGCACCACCTCGCGCGTGGAGACGTGCAGGCTCTCGGCCACCTCCTTGATGCCCATCATCGTCTGCGACATGCCGTGTTATTCCTTGATAACGAATAGTTGCCTATTCACGCTGGACCGAGAATCCCTTCTCGGTCCCACTCCATGGGAATCCCTTCCCATGTCTTTTTGTTGTTCCACCGTTTTTTTGTTGTTCCGCCCCGAAGGGGTCTCAACATGTCAGCCCAGGGCAGAGCGAAGCGTCGCCCTGGGTGATCCCGATCACAATCACCCAGCCCTGAAAGGGCGTTACAAATCCGCACAATCAGAACGTCGATCCCTCAGCGCATTATCGTCAGCAGCCCGATGCAACTGAAGCCTTCCCCTCATGATGATGCTTGTGGAGCGGGCTCAAGCGAGCGTTTTCCCCCCTGCCAGCCCTGTCCTGCCCCGATGTCCCGATCGAACATCGACAGCACGACCGCCTATTCCAGAGTGAGCCCCGGATCCTTCCCCCCTGCCCGAACGCGAACGGTACGCTTCCCCGCGAGCAGGTCCGAGATCAGATCCCCCACCGCCGTCTTGCGCCAGCCATTGCTGAAGACGTGTTCAATCTCGGAGCCGTTGGGCCGGGTATGATGCCGAAGCAGGTCGCGAAGATTCTGCTTCTTGCAGAGAAGAGAGTAGGACAGATGGTTCTGATTGCAGTATTCGCGAAGCACCGCACTGAAAAAAGACAGAAGTACCTCCTCCTGGGGAGAGTCCTCCTGCGTCGAAAGTTTGGGCCACGATTCGGGCGGAAGCTTCTTCGCCTCTTCCACCACCTCGGCCAGCCGACGGGCGGAGACAGCCCGAAGCTGGATCCCCCGCAATGATAGAATTCTTTTCGCGTCGGTCCAGCCGCGCCGCGCGATCTCCACCAGAAGATGATCCCTCAGCAGCGCCCGAGCAGGCCGATTATATTCCGCGGCGATCTCATCACGCACGGCGAGCAGCGCGTGGGCGACCGCCAGTTCCCGCGGCTTGAGCGATCCCGCGCCCTTCAGCCGCTTGAGCGTCTTCGATCCATTCTCCGTCGTGCACACATGGGAGCACAACGCGTCGCATTCCTCTTGAATCCAATCTCCCCGTCCGAGCGTCTCGATCCGCTCAAGCATATGATCATGAATCGACCGCAGGTAGATCACATCCTCGACGGCATAGCGAATCTGTTCCTGGGAAAGCGGACGTTTTCGCCAATCCGAAAGGGTATGGGCCTTGTGGATCGTCCGGCCGATCGTTGTCTTGGCCAGCCGGCCCAGGCTTATCGGATAGCCGAGCCCGACGATCCCCGCGGCGATCTGAATATCAAATATGTTCCGAGGGGGTTGGCCCAGCCGAATCCAACACTGGGCGATATCCTCGCCGCCGGCATGAACGATCACCCGCACGCGCTCATCCGCGATCCGCTCCCACAGCGGCGTGGTGTCGACCGGAACCAACGGATCGACCAGCGCGTCGATCCCCTCCGTCGCCACCTGAATCAGGCAGACCTCGGGGCTGTATTGATCCTCGCCCACGAACTCGGTATCGAATGCAAACCAGCCGATCCGATCCACCACGCGGCACAGCGCGTCCAGCCCCGCGGCATCGGTAATCATATCCGGTTGTCGTTGTGCCGAGCCGCTCATGCCAAGTCATCCTGAATGGTGACGGGCACGCCACGCGGCACCGAGACCAAGTAGGGTGGGCGCTGCCCACCTTTTTTCCATGCTGGACCGAGAATCCTTTC
>JBHHUV010000241.1:0-4730 GCA_046754005.1 Phycisphaerae bacterium
CCTTTCTGTGTATCTACTGCGATCCGGCAACCCTGGCTTCCGCGCCTGAAAAGAAGAAGACGCGGTCCGCCGGCAAACCAAACATGCCGAAATCGTCATAATCGAGAATCAGATTCCACACTATGAGTGCATCCTGAAAACGCCTGTGGCACCCGCGGCCGGGTGGCACGGCCTAACGACGCAGTCGTTAGGCCGTTGGGCTTGCGCGGGTGCCATGCTTACACGACCCGGCCTTTTGGGTCGGGTAAGCATGCCGTTACCCAGGGTCGCCGTGTGCCACTGCTTCAAGCAGTGCACAACCGGGTGGCCACCCACCGCCGCACTGTGGCACCGATTCCCAACCGGTAAGCATCACAGGCCAATAACCATGGACACGGGTTTTATGGATGCACTCTCAGTTTTGGGAGGGAGGAGGAAGGAAGGGTCGTGGTGGCGTCGACGCTGTCTCTGAGTATCAAATACATCAAGATCGGTGATCCCTAAGGATAGACGGACAGCCCGATCGCATTGCATTCGATCGACAATTCACCGATTCGAGTGGGCATGATTAACATCATCAAGGCCCATGACATTCAACGATCTTGATCCAGAAACACGCTAAATCACTGTAGCAACGCACACTGCACATCGCCTGCCTGAGCCATCGCCATGCCAGCGCGCCGGAATCAACTTACGGTCCTTCTCGGCGATGAAAAATTCTTCCGAAAGGCCCGGAAGACCGAAACTCGAGTTGCTACATCAACAACATCGATACGGTCATACCACGATCAACCATTCTCGCCCTGCCCCTCCGCACCAGCGGAGGTCTCTGTTCTCCTTATTCCTCGCACACAGCCGGACGCGCTCAGACACAGCCTCGAGCGGCACCCGGCCCCTGCGACCTGGAACATCGTAAGCCTTGTGGGCGTACACACTTATCCTAGTGCTACGGCCAAGTATAATCCCTAGTTCACTTCCGTCAAGCACAATGCATGGGTGTCCCAACCTTTCTCAATTGTGGGGAGTATCGGCGTCCCGCCGGTCGTTTTTGTACTGTTCAAATGGAATCATCTACGACCCACAACGCAGCGACTCGGAACAGCCCAATATGGGGGCCGATAAAACGTGCCATAACAAATGCCGCATCAAAACCAACCGACATAACTTAACTATTTATATTAAAACAGGTTATAGATTCTGTCGCCCCATAATAGCACGACAAAACCGACACATTCGAAATTCTGACCAACCCTCCGTAAGGGTGACCAAAAATCACAAGGAGAAATCCGATCACCCGTTAAAAGTAGCCCACACAATCGCCATCCGATATGCTGAATGGGATCCGCGTGCAAACCGATCGAACCGATCGTTGTAGGTCTTGTGGATTTGGAAAGTTGTGAATGGATGGGTGAAATGACCGCAATGTTCCGTGGAATGAATAGGATCGGTATGAGACTGAAGAATCGACAAAATCGACTGCGGATAACCGCGATCCTGATCGCCGGCGGAGCCTTCGCGCATCCCTCTTTCGGCGACACCCAATCCAAACCCACCAAAGTCAACAGCGTAACCGTCCAGGCATTCGCCGATCGCGAGGCGATCCTCCCCGGCGAGACTTTCAAACTCGCCGTCAAGCTCAAAATGGACCGTAAATGGCACATCTATTGGCGAAGCCCCGGCGGCACCGGTCTCCCCACGGAAATCACCTGGACCGCCCCGGAGGGCTTCAAAATCGGGGAAACCCAATTCCCGATCCCCGATACTCATTACGACAAAACCCTCAAGGAAACCTCCTACATCCACGCGGGTACCGCCGTCTTCCCAACCCCCATCACCGCACCAGAATCCGCGAAACCCGGCACAACCGCCCTATTCGAAGTCGAGGTCAACTGGCTCGCCTGCAAAAAGAACTGCATCCCCGGTTCCGCGAAGACCTCGCTGGAAATACCCATCGCGGCCCCAGGTACCCCCGCCAAACCCGCCCACGCTGCATTATTCGAGGAAGCCCGCGAGGCGCTGCCCACGCCGGGCGACAAGGCCGAACACATCAAGCTCAGAGGCAGGATCGATCAAAAGACCGCCCGACCGGGCAAGACATTCAACGCCATCCTCAACATCGAAATCGCCCCCAAACACCACATGCAGTCGCGTAATCCCCTCCAAAAGGGCCTGATCCCCGCTCTACTTTTCGTGGCTTATACCGATGGCTTCGAGATCGGCGAGGTTGTCTACCCCAAGGCCCACGAACGAACGGACAAACTCCTCGGCAAGCTGAGCGAGTACAGCGGCAAGATCACCCTCAAGGTGCCCGTGGAGGTCGATGAGGATGCCGACAAGGTACCCCGCCGAATCAGCGGCATCTTCCAATACCAGATCTGCACCGACGCGGGGATGTGCTACCCGCCGGAGCACATCACGTTCGAGATTCCCGTGCAAATGGAAGGCGGCCCGGCGGCGACAGCCCGAGTCATCCAGGCCGCCGCGCCAACAGATACGAATATCAAAATCCCATCGACGGGCGAGATCGCAAATATTCCGGGTGTCGTCGTCACCAGTCAAACCCCCAACGCGCTCCAGCGTCTCCAGGCGTGGTTCGAGGGGATGGGCTATTTTGGTGTCGCGATCATGGCCTTTCTCGGCGGCATGCTGCTGAACCTGATGCCCTGTGTCCTCCCAGTCATCTCGCTGAAGATTCTATCCTTCGTGAAACAGTCTAATGAAGATAGACGCCGTATATTGATGCTCGGCATCGCCTATTGCTTCGGCATCCTGGTCTTCTTCGGCCTGATCGGCGTGATCTTCTGGCATACCAACAAGGAGTTCGGCTGGGGTCAGCAGTTTCAGAAGCCGGTCGTGGTGCTGGTGCTCGCGGCACTGGTCACGGCCTTCGCGCTCAGCCTGTTCGGTGTCTTCGCCCTATTTGCCCCCAAAACCGTCTGCAAGCTCGGCGAAAAGGCCGAGGGTGAGGGTGTTTCTTCCGCCTTCTTTACCGGAGTCCTCGCGACCATCCTCGGCACGGCCTGCACCGCCCCCCTGCTCAGCGCCGCCATCGGCGCGGCCAGCAAGTTCTCCCCCGCGCAGGGCGCGTGGATCTTCGTCGCCGTCGGCGCGGGTATGGCGTTCCCCTTTCTCATCCTCGCCGCCAATCCCGGCTGGTTGAAGTTCGTGCCCAAACCCGGCCCTTGGATGGGCACCTTTGAGGCCCTGATGGGATTCCTCCTGCTCGGGACTGTCATATGGCTGCTCTACCCCCTGCTTGGCCAGCTCGGTGAGTTCGGCCTGCTCATGACGATGATCTTCCTCCTGTCAGTCTCCTTGGCCGTCTGGATCAAGGGGAAAATCCAATTCGGCGATCCCATCGGCCGAAAGCTCCGCCTCAACGCCCTTGTAATCCTCATCGTCGCCCTCGGCTGGTGTATCCCCTTCCGATGGGTCACCACGATCGACACCCTCGTCGCCGCCCAGATCGATCGAAACGAACTGCTCGCCATCGGGCAGAAGTACCAGGGCCACGACTGCGGCGCTGCGAAGGCGGATGTCTTCCCCTGGCACGGCAAGAAACAGGACACCGTTCCCTGGATCCACTACGACCGAGCCGATGCCCTCGACCTCATCCGACGCGGCTACACCGTATTCGTGGACTACACCGCCGACTGGTGCGTCAACTGCAAGGTCAACCTCAAGTCTTCGATTGACGTCGCCGAGGTCCGGGCCCTCATGAAGGAATACAACGTCATCCCCTTCGAGGCCGACTTCACCCTTCCCGTCCCGGTCATCAAGGAAGACCTGAAGCGGTTCGGCCGCGGCGGCGTGCCCATGTACGTCGTCTATTCGCCGGGCAAACCCGACGCGCCCCAGGTCCTTCCCGAGATCCTCACACCCGGCATCGTCCTCGACGCCCTGAAAAAGGCCGGTCCCAGCCGAATCAAGAATCCCCCGATCTCCGTCGCGAAGAAACAAATCCCTTAAGCGCGAAGTGGCCACTGCTTCAAGCAGTGCAAATCCGCACGAGGAGCCATGGACGCTTGCCCTTGACGTCGCTGAGTGATGTCAAGGGTCAGTCCGCGCGGTTACCCACCCACCAAACCCCAGAATGCCTGAGTGACAAAGCCAAGCATTGAGGGCAACCCAGACGGGAGCACGATAGCGATGATGCCGTCCGGGCCCCGAGTGCAAGCGACTGGGTCCATTTCCGAAGTCAATTTCCGCTTGATAAAAACACCGTTTCTCCAGACAATTACAGTTCTATGCCCGATCCCTCCGAAATCGACGCCGCCGCCGGTCGCGGGCCGGACAAGCTCCTGGCCATGGGCATCTATGGCGAGACCGTCGCCGCCTATCGCTACTCCATCCTCGCCGAGAAGGCCCTCATCGAGGCTCACCGCCGGGAGTTCGCCGAGATGGCAGACGAGGAGCAGGGCCACAAACAGCGGCTCCAGATTCTTCTCGACACTCACTATCCCGACGCCGATTTCGTCCTCACGCCGGAGGACAAGGGCATCGTCGCCAGCGGCACCCGCCTGATCGAGATCCGCGACGAGGCCGACTACGCCGATGCGATGCGGATGATCCTCATGACCGAACGGCGGACGGCTCGCTTCTACGCCAACCATGGCAAACATATGCATCAGGAAGACGTCCGCTCGCTCTTCCACGAACTCGCCGAGGAGGGCGCCGAGCACTACCAGCGGCTCAAGACCATCGCCCGCCAGGCCGGCGTCACGGAATTCGACGAGCCGTGATGATTCCTG
>JBHHUV010000242.1:0-4724 GCA_046754005.1 Phycisphaerae bacterium
TCCGTCACAACCGGAGCCAGAAAGGCAAGCAGATCTTCCAGATCCTGATCGGTCAGGTGTGGGAACTTTCCGCCACCATGTGATACTGCCGGATCACGCAACTTGGCGTTCAAAGTCGCAAAATCCACGGACAGAAGCGACGGCCCGAATCCGCCCGATCCATCCGCGCCATGACAATTAATACATCCCTCTGCCGCAAAAATCGACGCACCGTTTGCCGCGGAATCCGATCCACCGCCGGGTGGCGTAGTCCCACCACCTCCATTACCCGGAACTCCCCCGCCATCGGAACCCGGGCCATTGGGAGTGTCCGTCACAACCGGAGCCAGAAAGGCAAGCAGATCTTCCAGATCCTGATCGGTCAAATCCGCAAACAGGCCGCCCGGGTGTGATGTGCCCGGGTCACGCAGCATCATATCGAGGGTTGCCAGGTCGACGGACAACAACGATGGTCCAAAACCGCCCGATCCGTCCTGGGCATGGCAGGCGGAGCAACCACGATCGGCGTAGAGGGCCGCGCCGTGTGCGGCGTCACCACCCGATCCGCCGCCGGGCGTCCCCGGACCACCTCCGGATGGCCCGGTCGGGTCGGTTCCGTCCGGAACGGCGAAACAGCCCCAGAACAATCCCATACAGGCTGGCATGCAGATTCCGATTTGGATGATGGATGAGCGTCTCATAGTGCACTCCTTTTTCATTGGTGAGCGAGAATAATACCGCAGAAGATGTGAAGTTTTTCACAATTCGATTGCGGAAACCCCCTCGCCAGTGATCCCAGTCAATCCTTCTGGACTCCTATTGTGAGAGTTGGGCAATTCCCGTGCCGTTGATTTGCGTATCGCTTGAACGCGGCGGAATGGGGCGGCTACATCGGCACCCAGGCCAGATCGAGAATCGTGTTCGTCGGACGATCGGTGTTGAAAACAGCCTTGACTGGAAGCCCGAACTCGGCATCCCCCTCCTTCAGATAACTCATCAGCTTCGTGCATACCCCCTCGATCTCGACACTGATCAACGTCGCTCCGGGTTGCAGGCGAAACGGCGCGCCGGGATAAGTCACCGTGCTGAATGTGTAGATCTTCCCCACCGTCGGAGCCTCGACCCACTCGGTCTCGTGCCAGCAGTCGACACACTCACAACGCGGCGGCAGCCAGAGACGCTTCTCTCCGCATTCGGGATTCACGCACCGCGTCGCGAGCAGCTTCTGATCGCGCAGCCCCCTGAAAAATCGACCCCAGCCTCCATATGTGTGGATGTGATACCAATCCTTCTGATTCTTGATAACCAGCGGATCCTCATTCAGGATTTCAGCCACCGAGCCGTCCAGTTCTGCGCTCATTGTCTTCACCTTCCTGCTGAGAGTGTAGTGCTCTGTTGCGCGCCTACTGACGGACCCGATTAGGTGCCAATCCAATCGCCCGAAGGGGCAGTAATCGATGGACCCGATTGGGAGCCACAACAATCGCCCCGAAGGGGCAGCAACATGTCACTCCAGGGCAGAGCGAAGCGTCGCCCTGGGTCACCGCATTCACAATCACTCAGCCCTGTAAGGGCGATACAACCGGCTGTGCACCGCCGCCAATGTTCGAGAAAAGCTCCGCTGATTGCATCCATCAATTGTGCAACGTCGGAGCACCAACGTGCTTGCCTTCATTCGTCGGGCACGCGCGCTTCATCACTCCCCACTCGCTCATGGGGTCTCCAAAATGGAACAGGTCACATGACTGCCCGTCCCCGCATGAGAGATCGCACAGGCCCGTTTCGCGCCCTTCACCTGAAGGCTACGGAAGTCATCCGGCTTCTTCTTGCCATAACGTACCCACCGTTCCGGATCGGCGTGGAACTTGTCCCACTTCCCCTGAAGCTGCCACAGAACTTCGACGAGCTGCCAGATGCCGGTCGCTCCGACGGCATGCATCGTACCGATTAAGCCGCCCGAGAGATTCGTCGGTAGCCGCCCTTCAAAGTAGGCGTCGCCCGACTCGATAAACTCCCGCCCACGCCCGTAGGGGCGAAGCCCGATGTCTTCATAGGTCTGAATGTCGCTGATCGTAAAGGCATCGTGGGTCTCCAGCAGGTCGAAATCCTCGATCGGATCCTGGATCCCGGCCATGTGATAGGCAAGATAGGCCGCCATCCGCGAAGCCAGAAACGAACTGAAACCCGGCCAGTCTTCCCGCTTGTCGCTGAAGTAGGCCTTGTACGTCTCCTCGGTCTCGTTCGGCAACAGCAATATGGGCATGTGCCGACGATCGGCCGTTCGCAGGGTATGAGTGCCGCCGCAAATGGCCGTCAACCGGATGGGTTGATCGCTGATCTTGTAGGCCGTCTCCTCGTCTGCCAATATCAACGTCGCCGCACCGACGCTCATCACGCAACATTCCAGAAATGACAGAGGATCGGATACCACGTCGTTCTTGAGGACGTCCTCAATGGTATATTTCCCGGGATTCTGACTGTACGGCGAATACCGGGCATAGTCGTGATTCTTGCAGGCGATCTGAGCCAGCGTCTCCCGGGGAACGTTGTTCTCATACTGATAACGCTTGGCCATCAACGCGTAATACGCCGCATACATCCATCCCAGCTCACTCTCAAAATCCTTGCACGCCGCGCTGGCGATATAGGAATTCCCCACCTTCGTCGGAACCTCGTCCATCCGCTCCCAGCCGACGACCGGCACGCAGCTCGCATAGCCCGACGCCACCGCCTGAGCCGCCGCCAACACCGACGAACCCCCCGTCGCCCCCCCCGTCTTCACCTCGATATTCCCAAGCGGATCGAATCCCAGATAGTCGTGAACCTTCGACGCCGCCAGAAGCTGATCCCCGAAGTGATCGGCGAATTGGGAATAGACCACCCAGTTCACCATCCCCCGCAACTCCTCCGCCGAGACCTTCAGATCGTTCTCCTCAAACGCCATCCGCGACGACTCCATGCACAACTGGCAGGTGTTCTTCTCCGGATAGCGCTTGCGATAGTCGGTCAATCCGCCCGCCACAACATAAACGGGCTTCTCAAACTTCGGGATCCTCAGGTTCCCGGGGCCAAATCGAATCATGGTTCATTCCCTTTCCAATTGCTTGTGATGCGGCGAGGACAAAAAGGCGTTTCGCCTGAGAACGCCGGTCATTGTAGGATGCACCACACCATTGGCAAGGCCAGCCCATGCAGAGTCCATAGCCGTCTGTGTGGGTTTTAGATCCCAAAGCGCGCAGGGATCAACCAGGAAGAATGAGATCTGTGATGTACGTTCGAAAAGGGGTCGGGTTCAGCCGACCGACGTTGGCCACCGACTTCAGTCGGTGGTTCACGGCAATCCATAGCATCATCAGCCGGCTTCAGCCGGACTTGAGGCATGAAATGATGGCTGGTAAAGGCAGTCAGCCCCGCTGTTTCTGGCACGCCCCCGGTAAAATGATTCGGAGTTGAATTCCATGAACCGATTCGTCCAGCACGCCATCCATGACCGAGTCGCCACGGTCCGACTCAACAGGCCCGATCTTCACAATGCCTTCAACGAAGTGGTCATCGAAGAACTGACCGGCGCTTTTGTTGAACTGGGATGCAACCCGGAGACCCGGGTCATCCTACTGACCGCCGAGGGAAAGTCTTTCTGTGCCGGGGCTGACATCCACTGGATGAAACGCATGGTCGATTATTCGTTCAAAGAAAATGTCGCCGACGCCACAATGATGGCCAACATGCTCCAATCGATCCGCGCCTGCCCGCGCCCCGTGATCGCGCGAATCCACGGCGCAACGATCGGCGGCGGCGTCGGTCTCGCCGCGGCCTGCGATATCGCCGTCGCCGTCCGAACGGCAATCTTCTCGCTCAGCGAAGTCAAACTCGGCATCCTCCCCGCCGTCATCTCCCCCTACGTGCTCGAAAAAATCGGTCCCTCTCACATGCGCCGCTACGCCCTGACCGCTGAACGGTTCGATTCCATCGATGCCCGACGCATCGGCCTGATCGCCGAATCATTCGAAACGGAAGCGGATATGGATAATTGGATCGAAAAGACAATCGCAACTTTGATGGCCAACGGACCGGAAGCCCTGACAGAGTGCAAACGTGTGTTGCGCGACGTGCAAGATCTCGACTGGACTGCCAAACAGACACTCACCATCGAAGCGATCGCCAACCGCCGAGTATCGACCGAAGGGCAGGAAGGGTTGAAGGCCTTTCTGGAAAAACGTCCGCCAACATGGGTAAAGAACCCATGAGGAAGGCACGATCGAAGTCCATTCCATTCGTGTTTAGGATGGGGAGCATCGGCGTCCCGCTGGTTGTTTATTTTTCTTTGTTTAGACCGCTGGGCCGAGAATCTCTTCTCGGCCCCACCCACATGAGAATCCCTTCCCACCTCTTTTTGTTATTCCGCCCCGATTGGGGCCGAAACATGTCAGCCCAGGGCAGAGCGAAGCGCCGCCCTGGGCCACCACCATCAAATTGCACCCAGCCCTGAATGGCCGATACAACCGGGCGCGGCAAGCTGATTTCGAGGAATCGTCCGATCTCGCATGGACGCGGTATCGAGTTACTGACCAGCCACGTCATAATCCCGCAGCTCAGCCAATCGCTCCCGAATCTTCGGCAACAAGGACGGTCTATTCACCACCGCGTCCGCCTCGGGATAGTCGGGATAGATCTCCACGGCCCGGCTATACCGACTATCCCGAGGCAAACGTCAATCTTGGGATTCTTCTTCAATCTCAAGGTAA
>JBHHUV010000243.1:0-4688 GCA_046754005.1 Phycisphaerae bacterium
CGAGAAGTGCAAGTTCAAGCTGAAGATCAAGAACGCGACGAACACCGGTCAACTCCTGGGAACCACGATGACGATCGGCCTGACGGTCGGGCCGAACGTCGCCTCGGACACGCTGGCCATGGTGGACAAGCACAACCACCTGAAATTCAAGCGCGCGCCGAAGCTGAACTGCTGCCCGGAGTGCGAGGGCGTCGCCTCGATGCAGGTGACGAGCGATCAGGGCGTGCTGGTCTTCGTGCCGGCGGCGGGCCAGACGAAGCTGGCATCGAATACGGTTGTCGATGACGGGGTGAACGGGGCGATGACGATTCACACCTCCTGTTCGCAGCCGCTCGAGGTCGGGGACATGTTCGGCGCCTACACGATTTCGGAGGTCGTCAAGATCTACGGGCAGGAGTAGGTCGTTCCGACCGGCGGGAAGCGCCGGTATATCTGAAATCACACCGGGCCGATCGGGTTTTCGAATTCGATCGGCCCTTTTCTTGCGCGCAGGAAGAGGCGTGCTACAAGGCTCCTGGTACGCCATGCCCGCGCCTTGAGGCTTGGGCATGCCGCCCTTCAGCCCGGAGGTCTCGTTTCTCGACCTTCCCTGGCCAACTTGGGCATGCCACGATTGCGTCGAATCGGGTTGACAAAGGGAGGGGAGAATGATAATCTAAGCGATATAAAGATATGTTAGTATGAATATCTGCGCGCCTGCCGGGCTACGTTAATCGACGGAAGCGCCAGCGGAGGGTTCCGATGAATCACGTTTCACGACACCACAACGGTTTTCTACGAGTCCCCGATTCAGTCACCGCGCCGGGTCAACCGCGCTCCTGTCTGCGGCGCTGGTTCATGACCAACGCGCTGCTCAGCGGGACCTTTGCCCTGGTCTGGCTGGTGCTGCGATCCGGTAGCAAGCCCAGTCGGTTCACCTACCCGTGCCAGCAGGCGGCTTTCGGAACGGCCGCGGCGGCCTTCGGGGTGCCGCTTGTCGCCACGCTGATTTCGGCGCGGCGCGGTCTCATCGCCGCCCTCTCGACCCGCACGGGCCGTCTGGTTGCCACCTTCGGACTGGTCGTCACCCTGTCCTTCGGAGCCTGGGCTTTCACACGGGATCCGGTGGGATACGTCGACGGCCCGCATCTCCAGCCCCGAGGCGGCTATCGCGCCGATGTCTTCGTTCGCGAGAATGCCCCCGGTCCCAGCGGTCAACACTACCAGGGGCTCGACGATCTGATCGAATGGATGGGTTTGCACGGCACCCATTTCTACCAGTCCAACACGATCTCCAACTTTGAGACCTCATCGACGGGCATCATCTCCGCCGACGACGTGGTGGTGATCAAGATCAACTATCAATGGCCTGAACGAGGGGGCACCAATGTCGATGTGCTGCGGGGTCTTGTCCGCCGGATCGCCGACCATCCGGACACCTTCTCAGGGGAAATCGTCATCTGTGAAAATTCCCAGTTCAACTCCATCAACAATTTTGATCGGGCCAGCAACAATGCGGAAGACCACACCCTCAGCCCTCATGACGTCGTCGTCGAGTTTCAAGCCGAGGGCGTCAACATCTCACACTATGACTGGACGGTTCATCGCTTCACCCAGGTCAATGAATACAGTACCGGCGACATGGCCGATGGCTATATTCGCTACCCCTACGATTCTCAGCTCGGCGGTCGGGTGTCCTATCCGAAGTTTCAGACCGACGCCGGCACCTACGTCAGCCTCAAGTACGGCCTCTGGAATCCGATCAGCAGCACCTACGATCGAGCCGGCCTCAAATTCATCAATCTGCCCGTGCTGAAGTCCCACCACGCCACCTACGGCGCCACAGCCAGCGTGAAACATTACATGGGGGTCGTCACCGGTGAGTTGAGTACGAATTCGCACAACGCCATCATCAACGGCATCCTCGGCGCCTTGCAGGGAGAGATTCAGCTGGCCGACTTGAATATCCTGGACAGCATCTGGATCAACGCCAATCCATTCGACGGGCCTTGGACGACCTACGCCGATGCAATGCGTCGTGATCGATTGTTGGCCAGCACCGATCCCGTCGCTCTGGATCTCTGGGCCGTCAAGAATATCCTCATCCCGGCCTTTATCGCGAATGGGTACTCGGCGCCCTGGCCCTATCCCAGTGCCGACCCGGATATCCCGACCAGTTCATTCCGCATCTACCTGGACAACTCGATGGATCAGATCATCGCCGCCGGCTACAACGTCACCAACGACCTTGCGCTGATCGATGCCTATCGATGGAGACGAGCGCTTGGAACGCTGGGGGATCTGAATGACGATTTCGTTCTCAATGGGGAAGACATTCAGCCCTTCATGGACGTGCTGTTCGGTGTCGATACCAGTCCCTACCATCTCATGCAGGCCGACATGGATTCCGACCGCGATGTTGACGTGGACGACATCGCCCTTTTCGCCACGGCCCTGGTCTCGGGATAGGCCAGCAGAGGAGCGTGCGCAACTCGACAGGGGATCGCCGCACCGGGACGGGAGCGTGTTCAAGAGGACATCCGGAATGCCATGCCCGTGACTGAGGGCTTGAGCATGCTGCCTGTGGACGGGCACCAATTAACTTCCTTTTTAGTCTACATTAGGGGATTGTTCGGCAGTTCTACCTGGGCAAGAAGCAATCGAATGCAATCTTCGTGCTCATCTTGACTCCATCGGTGCATTTCCGACCAGTCACGTAGGCCTTGTCCAGGATGTTCACCCATCACATGAGGCCTGTGCGGGTCTGGGTATTCTCCATCATCTCCTTGACCGCATAAACGCTTTGGAACACCACTTCCTGGTCTGCATGCGTCACGTGGAGGAATAGAAGGTGCTCGATCGGGTTGTAATTCGAGCAATACGGCGTCTATAACCCACGCCCCTTTCCGGGGTCAATGCCGAAAAACACAGACCGAATCCTTTCGGACACGACATGGGTGAGGTTTATATATACCCTCTGTGAGATCGCGATCATACGCCAAGAAGGCTGTTGATCAGGCTTTGCAGGATTGCGAACAGGAAGCTCGAAAACTGGGCGAAGAAGATTGTTATCAGATCCGTCAAGATCATTTCATTTCTCCCTGGGCCTAAATCAGGTTTTTCGTCTGTTGAGCCGCCAGACCTCGAACTGTTTGGCGACGAGGAAGATGACCGGGTAGATCAGCAACTCCATGGTGAAACTCGTCAGCAGGCCGCCGAACATGGGGGCGGCCATCCGTTTCATCACGTCGGAGCCGGTCTGGGTTCCGATGATGATCGGCAGCAGCCCGATCATCGTCGTCATGACGGTCATGGTCTTGGGCCGAATGCGCAGCACGGCCCCTTCGTGGATGGCGGCCTTGAGATCGGCCAGGCTGTTCATGCGGCCCTCGGCCTTGCGGCGATCGTAACTGTTGTGGAGGTAGAGAAGCATGACCATGCCGGTCTCGGCGTCGAGACCGGCGAGGGCGATGAGACCAACCCAGACGGCGAGCGACATGTTGTAGTCGGCCAGATAGAGAAACCAGACGGCGCCGATCAGGCTGAAGGGAACGGCCAGGAGTACGACGCAGGTGTCGAACCAGCTCTTGTGGGAGAGATAGAGCAGCAGGACGATAATGACAAACACACCCGGGACGGCCAGGGCCAGCCGCTTGTTGGCCGCCTGGATGTATTCGTACTGACCGGACCACATGAGGTTGTAGCCGGCGGGAAGCGTCACGGTCTCGCTGACGCGCTGTTGGGCACGTTCGACCCATCCGCCGACGTCGGTGGTGGTGAGGTCGACGTAGATCCAGGCGGTCTTGCGGGCGTTTTCGCTCTTGATGGAGGGCGGTCCCTTGTGGATGTTGATGTTCGCCAACTGGGCGAGGGGCACCTGGGCACCGGAGGGTGTGGGGACGAGAGTGCGTTTCAGGGCCGGTAGATTATCGCGGAGTTCGCGTTTGTAGCGCAGGTTGACGGGATAGCGTTCGAGACCCTCGACGGTCGAGGTGATGTTCATGCCACCCATGGCGGAGAGGATCACGTCCTGTACGTCGCCGACGCGGAGGCCGTATCGGGCGACCTCCTCGCGGTTGATGTCGAAGTCCACGTAGTTGCCGCCGACGGTCTTTTCGGGATAGGCACTGAGTGTTCCGGGCATCGTTCGGACCTGGGCGGCGATGCGTTCGGCCAGGTCGGCCAGCGTCGCCAGGTCGTCGCCCATGACCTTGATGCCGACCGGTGTCTTGATACCGGTGGAAAGCATGTCTATTCGAGTCTTGATCGGCATGGTCCAGGCGTTGGTCAGTCCGGGGAAGGCGACGATCTCATTCAGGCCCGGCACATGCTCGCCGGCATCGTCGTAGCCGTAGGTGAGTTCCTCGATCGTGATGGGGCGTTGTTCCGGCCAGAAGTAGTGCAGAGCAGAGTAGTCCTTGACAAATTCGGGCAGGAAGGCGAACCAGCGATTGAAACGGCGTTTCCGCCACTTGTAGCGATCCGGCTCGAGCATGATAGTGGTTTCGACCATGCTCAGCGGGGCCGGATCGGTTGCCGTCTCGCTGCGGCCGATCTTGCCGAAGGCGTGATGCACCTCCGGGAAGCTGGCGATCAGGGCGTCGGTCTGTTGGAGCAGTTCGCGTGCCTTGGTGATGCTGATGCCGGGATCGGTCGTGGGCATGTAGAGCAAATCGCCCTCGTTGAGCGGGGGCATGAACTCGCTGCCG
>JBHHUV010000244.1:0-4661 GCA_046754005.1 Phycisphaerae bacterium
ACCCGTGGGTCGGGTGCATATCGCTTAATCATCTCGCCCTGAAAGGACGAGGGCGGCGTGCCTGTGTGCTTTCAGGGCGATGATGTGCTGAAGAAGACCATGTCCACGATCTCTCGCTGAGCCCCACCCGTGCCAACGCTCCTATCTCCCTCCAGGACGGATTTCGTCCAAGATTCCGGCTGAACCGTCATGCCCCCACTGATCTTTCTCCCGATTGGACATGGAAGCTCGCCTATCCGACCCCGAGGCGCTACCATAAGCCCCCGCAACCATGGAACTTCCCCAAAAACTCGATTCCCTCACCCCCAGGGGGTTGGATGAGATCGCCGCCGCCGCCCATGCCTCCCAGGCAAATGTGGTGACCCTCCGAGTAGCCTGGCAACGGAAAACCGGTAACGCCAGTGAAGAGCTTGAGATTCAAACCCCTTCCCCAGGTCCGGTCGTGCGGATGCGCGAGATTCTTCTGGATCGGGCGGTGATCAAGGCCTACGGACTCGGGGAAATCCACCTCCGCCTGCGCCAGATCTGGGGCGAGTTCACTGCGCTGTGCTGGCTCTTCCCCTTTGTCGATCCCCAACAGCCGATCCGATTCGACAACCTCCCGCCCGAGCAGACATTGCGATGTCCTGCGGAATTGCTGTTGAAACTGGACGAGGTTCAGAAGCATCTCTGGCGAATCCGGCACGAACAACGCCGCCGTCATGATCCCACCGCACCGGGGGAGGCGGAGTTTCAACGTGCCAATGGAATCGCGATGCAATATCCGATCAAGGTCTTCGGACAGGCCATCCACGCCTGTCGAGACGACGTGTTGTTCTGTGCCGCATGCGAACATGCGGGCATGCTGGCCGCGCTCCGCTGGGCCTCCGATAACCGATGGGGATGGGAGGCGCCGGGGATCATGGATGTGGTTCTGAAGGCGGATGACCTGCGATAACCGGACGATATCAAAAATAGTGGATGACGAATGGGGGTGGAAGATTCTGGGGCGAATCGATCCGGGAACCGATATTCCCAATCCGACCGCCCGACTGCAACCGGAATCCGCTCCACCCACTAAAAGGGATTGGTGACGCGATGTTCTCGCAGTAGGATGACGCCGTGAGTGTCCTACCCGGCTTCTAATCTTCGCGTGAGGAGGATCAGTTCATTTTGGACACCGCACAAATTGACCATTCCGCCCTGAGTGGCCGATATGCTGTTCAACCGAAACAATCATCGGAAGGACGGATCCCCGTGAATCTTGGAAACATCCTGATCGAGGACGAAATCGTCACGCCCGATCAGTTGGAAGTCGCGAACCAGCAGTGCGGCCCGAGCGACCGCCTCGACCAGGTCCTCGTCCGTCTCGGCTATTGCAGCGAGACCGATGTGCTCAAGGCCTTGGGGCAGTTGTATCACTTCGACGTGGTCGACCTGACCGATCCCAGCCTCGTGGTCGATGTCGACACCATCAAGATGATGCCCTCAAAGCTGGTCCACCGGGCCAAGCTCATCCCGTTGAATCGGGAGAACGGCTCGATCCGAGTCGCCACAAGGGATCCCTTCCAGATCTACGCCTTCGACGAGCTGCGCATGATCACCGGTCTCGAGGTCCAGCCGGTTCTCGCGAAGGAAAGCGAGATCAATGAGATCCTGAAGAAATACTTCGGCGTAGGCGGCGATACCGTCCGTGAACTCGTCGACGAGGACAATGTCGAAGTCGTCAGCGACGTCGGCGAATCGGCCGGGGATCTGGCGGAGATGGCCCAGGATGCCAGCGTCGTCAAGCTCGTAAATGAGATCCTACTCGAGGCGATCAACGAGCGGGCCAGCGACGTACACATCGAGCCCTTCGAAAACGACCTGATGATTCGATACCGGGTCGATGGCGTCCTTCGCAACACCAATGTTCCGCCCCAGATTCGTCAGCTCCAGGCCGCGATCATCAGCCGCATCAAGATTCTCTCCAATCTCAACATCGCCGAACGCCGCGTCCCCCAGGACGGCAGCTTCAAGATCAAGGTCCGGGATCGGGAGATAGACCTGCGTGTCAGCATCGTCCCCATGATCTTCGGCGAAGGCGTCGTCATGCGTATCCTCGACCGGCAGTCGATCCTCCTGTCGCTCCCCGATCTCGGCTTCCAGGGCGAGATGCTCAAGCAGTTCGAGCACGTCATCAGCCAGCCGCACGGCATCCTGCTCGTGACCGGCCCGACCGGCTCCGGAAAGACCACCACCCTGTACGCCTCGCTCCGAGGAATCGTCTCCGAAGAGATCAAAGTCATCACCGTCGAGGATCCCGTCGAGTATCACCTCGATGGCATCAACCAGGTCAACGTCAACATGAAGGCCGGTCTCACCTTCGCCCGCGGGATGCGCTCCTTCCTCCGGCACGATCCCGATGTCATCATGGTCGGCGAGATTCGAGACCTCGAAACCGCCGAGACCGCGGTCCAGGCCTCGTTGACCGGCCACCTCGTCTTCAGCACGCTCCACACCAACGACGCCGCCAGTGCCACGACGCGCCTGCTCGACATGGGCGTCGAACCCTTCCTCGTCGCCAGCAGCGTCGAGGCCGTCCTGGCACAGCGCCTGGTGCGAACACTCTGCCCGTTCTGTCGTGAGGAATACACGCCCGATCCCGTGGACATCCCCCCCGATTTCATTCTGGAACCAGGCGAGAAAGCCTTCCGTGCCAAGGGTTGCCGCGAGTGCCGCAACACGGGTTTCGCCGGTCGCAAAGGCATTTTCGAATTGATGTTGCTGACTGACGAATTGCGCGAGTTGGTGCTTCAGCGGTCCTCGGCGGGCAAGATCAAGAACGCCGCCGTGGAGCAGGGCCTGATCCTCCTCCGCGAGGATGGCTGGAACAAAGTCCGCAACGGCACAACCACCATCGCCGAAGTCGTCCGCGCCACCAAGGGCTGATCCCCATCAGAGCCGCGCCCGTAAGGAAGCGGTCGGCGCATACCGACGCAGCACCTCGAAATCATCCAAGAGTCTTAATATACCAGCCCTGCGTTGCACGAGCATTCCGCTCCGAAGGAGCGCAGGCGCATGGCCACGGGTGAAGCGCAGCGGAACCCGTGGATTAAGGGATGTATAGCTTCATCATTCGCCCTGAAAGGGCGAGGGCAGTACGCCGTTCACACCAAAGGGGCCGCAACAGGTCAGCACAAGGCAGAACGAAGGCGGCGTTCAGCCACTTGAGCGTCGCCTCGGGTCATTGCGATCACAAGCACCCACCCCTCCCTCACGGTCGCAGCCCGGGTCGTCGTCGCCGGATAAGCACCCACGCGCCCCCGGCGAACAACAAACACGTCGCAGGCTCTGGTATGGTTGTAAACGTGAAATTATCAATAACCGCGCCGGAAAAGTCGACGTGATCGATCGGTGTGGCGGGATCGATTGTGAAGAAGTTCCCCGGATCGCCGAAGAAGGATGCCGGATTGCTGTTGACCGATCCGAGGGAGTTGTTGGAAC
The DNA here is from genome assembly GCA_046754005.1 of Phycisphaerae bacterium. GTDB lineage: Bacteria > Planctomycetota > Phycisphaerae > UBA1845 > UTPLA1 > CAYXGR01. The sequence goes on from JBHHUV010000244.1 coordinate 3,466, forward strand.
TGTCGAAGGCCGTTGCCGTCCCGGCCCCGAATCCGAAGCCGTGAACAAAAAAGAAGTTCACCGAATTGACAGGAGTATCAAAACTCACCTGTCCTCCGCCGAGTCCAATCTCATAGGAAAATTGGCCGGAGGCATACAGTGGGGGAATAAACTCCGTCGCCACCACGCCACCCGACCAGTTGGACCCGGCAAACGAAAACGTGGTCGTTCCCGGTGGCGTGATTCCGAATTCAGCGCCGCTGTTGTCGAAAAAGAGCGTCGTCGTCACTTGACCCGATGCTAGGGCGCCGAATGACAAAACTGCAATCAAACACAATACGATGGCCGGAATTCGAGTCAGTCGCATCTCCGTCTCCAATCTCTCAGGGCGCACGATCTGCCGATCGGGGTCGCCGCCCCCTTCGTTTCACCCCAGTACGACACAAGTATTTCTTCTCTGGCTCGCTCGAACGTCCAGCATTGTAGCGAAACAGGTAAAGGAATGTCAAAGGAGTGCGGGCTCCGATGATGCGAACTGCCTGGGCCCAAGGCGGATGCTATCGCGTGATCGTCGTTCCCGTCTCCCCGCGAAGGGCCGCGGGCAGCTTTTCGATGTTCGTGATTACCACCTGTGCCGAAGGGTGATGCGGGCTTTTCAGAAACTGAACCGCCGCCTCCAGCTTCGGCAACATAGAGCCCGCCGCGAATTGGCCCTCTGCGATAAACCGTTCAATCCGCTCCATGCTCACCTGCCCGAGCGACTCCTGATCCGGCTTGCCATAGTTCACAAAGACCGTCTCAACGCCGGTCACCAGCGCCAGCACGTCGGCACCCACCTCCGCCGCGATGATCGCACTGGTCAGATCCTTGTCGATCACCGCCTCGACGCCGTGGTATTCGCCGATTTCATTTTCGATGACCGGGATCCCCCCGCCTCCGCCCGCGATGATCAACTCCCCCGCGTCCACCAACCTCTTGATCGTCGAAAGCTGAACGATCTGCAGCGGCCTCGGCGAAGGCACCACCCGGCGATAGCCTCGCCCGGCGTCCTCGACGATCTGCCAGCCATCACGATCCCGATGAATCCCCGCGGTCTCGGCGTCCATGAACCAGCCGATCGGCTTCGACGGATGGCTGAATGCCGGCGAGTCCTTGTCGACGATGACGAGCAAAGTACATGTAAGCCCTACCCCCCTACCGGCAAAGCTCGGGATCGG
>JBHHUV010000245.1:0-4661 GCA_046754005.1 Phycisphaerae bacterium
GCACCCTGGAGAATCATTCCCGCCTACGAGTTCGGTTTCTGGCCTGCCCCGGAGAGCGGCGATTCATCGTGGATGCGAGCACTGAGGCAGGCGGCATTCAATCTTCGTATCAAGCTCGTCTACAGCCGGATCGGACGATTCAGAGCGACCCTTGCCTATCTGCGCTCATCGCAATCCACCGAGGAATCCATCCGCCAGACCGAGCAGGCCCATCTCACCGGCGGCCTGCTGATCGCGCGATTCCTGATCACCTATCCGTACCTGGTTCTGAAGTCGCTGTGGCAGTTCGTGCGGGCGGTCTTCTCTTTTATTCCCGCGGGGATCTATCGATACGTTCGAAATGTCTGGTCGGCATTTGTCAATGTCTGGCGACAGGTGGGTTATCCCCTCAAGACCTTCAAGCTCTTCAGAGGCCTTCGCAACCGATCCAGACAATCCGGCCGCATCAAGGCCTTCGAACGCGATACCCGGCATCTCTTCACGGCCCTAGGCCCCGTGAACGCGGGCGATCTGGTCTTCGTGCCGACCTTGTCCGAACAGGACCTGATCGGGCTGGGCTGCTGCCTCAAGAGGCATCCGGTGGCCGGCATGGTGTCGTGGCATCTCCTGTTTCGAAGGAACCTTTTCACCGGGACCGAGGCGGATTACGAACGTCAGATGCAGGATGGGCCTGTCTTGCAATCGCGCGAGGCCTTCCGGCGATTTCAGGGGGATGCCGCCGGCATCAGGACCCGCTTCTACACCGATACGGAACGGCTCACCGACCAGTACAACCGCCTCGGAGTGATACCGTTCCACACCCTGCCGATTCCGATCAACCCGGCCCTTTCCGAGACCCTCGCGGTCCGCCGCCCGGGGGATCCGCTGAGGATCACCTACGCCGGCGACGCCCGGAAGGAGAAAGGCTATCACTACCTGCCCGGACTGGTTCGTACGTTCTGGGAGGAATGCCTCGAGCGCAACGAGGTGGTGTTCGAGTTTCAGTCGAACTTTCTCCACGCAAGCCCAACCGATGCGACCGAGGAGTTACTTGCCGTTTCCGAGTTGGAGTCCTATCCACCGGAGAAGGTACGGCTGCACCGCGCGCCGCTCGGCTCGGATGCGTATCTTCAGTTGGTGGCCTCGGCAGACATCCTGATCATTCCGTACGATCCGCACAACTATTTCGCCCGCAGTTCCGGCATTATGGTCGAGGCGCTTGCGGCGGGCATTCCGATGGTCGTTCCCTCCGGCTCCTGGATGGAACAACAGATCCGGGAGGCGAGCTACGAATACTGCCGGCAGGTGGCCGAGGAGAACTCGGCGCTTGCGCATCATCGCATGTCCGACATCTGTTGGAACCGGAGGCAAGGAAAGAATCCGACCCGGAACGGAGTCGTGACCTTTCGCGGCAAGCGGAATCGCGCGTCGGCCTTTGTCGCGCCGAGCCCGGGTTCCACCCACATGCTGGTGCGTTTCGATCGGCCCATCGGTCCGCATCGGGATGTGGCTGTCGAAATGAATCAGGTGTGCCGAACCGGGCGGCTGCGCGTGCACCCGCGGCGCGCGGCTCAGTTGAATGAGGCCGAGTTGTACAAGTACAAAGACATCGACCAGTCCGTTCGGATCCTCTCACCCCCCTTGTCTCAGGAGAAGTGCGCGGCACTTCTGGAGCTTCGGGAGGAGATCGACGCCGTCTGGCTGGGGCTCTTTAACCCCGATCACGACGAAGATGTGTCCCTCCGCAACCTGGAGATCCTGTTCCTGGGCGGGGAGCGCGGTGTGCTGACCGAAGGTGTTGTGGGTATTGCCTATGATCATCCGAACACGATAGGACCGCAGATTTCGAAGATCGTCCGGAACTACGCGGCGTACAAGCGATCCGCCGAACAGATCGCAGGCTGGTGGCGGCGCCGGCATTCCGCGAAACGACTCGTCGAGGAGTTGCTGGCATGATGGTTGGTTGTGTTTCCGACATCAGCATCGGCTACGGCACGCCGCAGATCCCTCTCTTCATGCGGTCGGTCCATGCATACCTCGGGGAGACGGGAAGGCCGCTGATCATCGAGGTCGATCAGCCCGAACGGCCGCCGCGCCACGATCACTTTCCGGATCTGGAGATCATCCGCGTCTATACGCGGCATCACCCTCATGCCGTTCGCGCCGGCAAGATCGACTACATACTCGGCGCGGCCCGGATTCTGAACGAGCGCCGGCCCGAGGTGCTCATGATTCCGAATGCCTACTGCCTCCCGGTCCTCTGGAAGCTGAATTATCACCCCCGGCTGGTTGTCTACTATGTGTTCGAGATGGCCAATCCATTCGGCTATGATTATGAGGAAACCCGTCTGAACGCCGAGGCCCGCAACCTGGTTGACCTGGTGATCTACCCCGAACAGAACAGGGCCATACAGCACATGCAGCAGTTCGAATACCAGAATCTCACGAACCTGGTGCTGTTCAACGCCGTGCCCCAGACCGATGAACCCCAGGTTCCGGCCCAGTCCCGAAACAAACGGATCATCTACCACGGCACCATTCACGAGGAGCGTACCCAAGGCGCTTTTTATCTGGACGAAGCCGTCCGAGCGATGCCCATCGACCTGTTCGGGAATGTGGAGTCCGTCACACCCGACTTCCGCGATCAGCTGATTGCAGAAGGGGGCAATCTGAAGTATCATGGTTACGTGGACAACGCCACGCTGAAGACACTCAGAAAATCCTATAGCTACAGCATCACCTACTGGAACCCCTCCATCAAGAACCAGTTCTTTGCCTGCCCGAACAAGTTTTTCGAATCCATCGCCGCGGGTGTTCCACCCATCACGGCGCCTCATCCGCAGACCAGGGAGCTGGTAGAGTGTTATGACTGCGGCATTGTGATGAAAGACTGGTCCCTTTCATCCTTCGTGAGTACGTTGGAACACGCGATGAGCCTGCTGGGTTCACCTCGCTATGCCCGGATGGTTCGGAATTGCAGGGAGGCCTGCAGGCGGGAACTCAACTGGGAGTATCAGTTCCAGAAGGTCAAGGTGCAACTGGACAAGTTCAACCTGATCCGGCAGGGAACAAGAGACGCGCAGGCGGTCGCATGAGCGGTGATCCGACATTAAAGAAGACGAGCGTCGTCATCACCGGCGCCTCCGGTTTTCTAGGGCGACATTTGCGTCCCGTGCTGCATGAGCGGTACGGGGAGGAGCATGTCACGGGACTGAGTTCCCGGGACTACGACCTGATGGAGGCGGATGCGTGGCGGCGGATGCTTGCCGATCGGCGGCCTGATGTTCTGGTCCATCTGGCGGCCTACTCCGGGGGGATCGGGGCGAACAAGGCCTACCCGGCGGATTTTTATTATCGAAACACCCTCTTGACCGCCCATGCCTTTCGGTTTGCCGCCGAGTTCAAGGTGCGGAAGATGGTGTATCCGATGGGAGGGTGCTCCTATCCTGCGGGCGCCCAATCTCCCATCGACGAGGGGCAGATGTGGAACGGCTATCCGCAGCCGGAGAGCGCCGGCTACTCCTGTGCCAAGAAGATGGGACTCGTCGCGGGGATCGCCTATCGCCGGCAATATGGGTTGGCTACATCCGTCATCATTCCCGGCAACATGTACGGCGAGTACGACAACTTCAGCCGCGAAGGTTCGCATGTGGTTCCCGCGATGATCCGGCGTTACTACGAGGCGAAGCTGGAATCGCTGCCGAGCGTCGTCATGTGGGGGAGCGGATCGCCGACCCGGGATTTCGTCCATGCCGATGACGTGGCGAAGGTGATCCCCTATTTCATCGAAGAATATGATTCAACCGAGCCGGTGAATATTTCATCCGGCACGACGACTTCGATCCGCGAGCTGGCCGAGACCGTCAAACAGCTCTGTGGCTATGAGGGAGACATTGAATGGGACACCTCGAAACCCGACGGGCAGGCCGTCAAGATTTTTGATGTCACGAAGCTGAACCAGTTGGATCTCTACTGCGATACACCCCTGCATGATGGACTGCGAAAGACGATTGAATGGTTCAGCCGAAACTATGAGAAACAGGGCGACGGACTCCGGTTGTAGATGAGAGGGTTGCAGGCGTGGTATTCATCATCGGCGGGCGTGGATTTGTGGGCAGCGCCTTCGTGAGGCTCCTGGCGCGCCGACAGATCCCCTACGAGATCATCACGCGAGAAAACTACGCGACATTCCGGGGGCGGCAATGCAATATTCTCATCAACGCCGACGGGAACTCAAGGAAGTTTCTGGCGGACAGAGACCCGACCGCGGAATTCGCCGCTTCCGTGAGTAGCGTGGTTGACACCCTCCATAGCATCTCGTTCAACCGGTACATCTTGTGTTCCACCTGCGATGTCTATCCTGATCTCGGCGATCCGATGATGAATCGTGAAGATGCCGAGATTCGGACCGATCGTCTGAGTCGATACGGATTCCATAAGTATCTCGCCGAGCGACTCGTTCGGTATGAGGTGGACCCTTATTTGATCATTCGATTCGGCGGCTTCGTGGGGGAGGGTCTCAAGAAGAACCCGATCCATGACATCCTTCACGGCGGGCCGCTCTGGCTTGATCCGGACAGCGCGCTTCAATACATTCGAACGGACACCGCCGCGGAGGCTGTCTGGCATCTTGTCGAGAAGGGACTGTCCAATGAGATTGTGAACATCTGCGGTAATGGACT
>JBHHUV010000246.1:0-4655 GCA_046754005.1 Phycisphaerae bacterium
GCTCCTGCGACCTCCGGGAAGGGGTTCGTGACAGTTTGGGCGGGCCGAACGGATCCCGCTCTAGCCGCGATCGAACCATGAAAGCCCGGCCGTCTGAGGGGAATTAATAATGGCGTCCACCACCGACTGAAGTCGGTGGCAAACAAAAAATTGCCGGCTGAAGCCGGCAAGAGAACCCGCGGATTCTGTTATGGACCCGCCGGGAAGTTATTTTGTCGCTGATCCTAAGCATGCAATAACCCGACTCCCGCTCGCATGGACATCGATGTTCATGTAGTTATTTGGATGGTTATTTTGATGTTGGTAACACCGGAGTTGTGAGATGGGCGGATTGTACCGCCCCTTCGGGGCAAGAAGAGGCATGCGATCGTACTTCGGAGGTAAAAGAGGCATGTGATCCTGCGTTGTCACCGTGTGATTATCCGAAAGCTCGAGGATTATTTGACGTCTTGGCGTCTTGGCGTTTCGGCGTTTTCTTCTTTATCGGGCATGACTCATCCCGCATGATGACAACGCAAGTCACGCGCGCAGCCTGCCGATAATGCGCCAGATGATCGTCAAAGAACAAGCTGGAAATGCAGCCCGAATCGCCCCCCGGGACACGTTCAAAACATCCGATTCGGATCAGGCCACAAGTCGGGTACGACATGCCCTGGCCATGCGCGATCAGCGCAACGAGATCATCAGGCATCGGGAAGCGATGGTGATCCGAATGGGTCGAATCGTCAGTCTCGACGAGGCCGCCCGGGATTGGATTCCCGCCCATGCCGCCGAATGGCGTGACCGCATCCCGTCGAATCCGGATGATGCTTGAGGGGATCCTCCGGATCCACACAGCACTCGGATGTTCGAATGATTATATTCTGAAGAAGTCCCGAGGCGGTTGCGGAATCATCTGATTCCGTACTAAGATTCCACGAATGATTCGAGATTGAGATGGATTCTTCATCACTTGAGAAACTCAGCAGGAAAGGAATCGCATGATGATTTCTGATAAAATGGCTTCGGCGCTTAATCAACAGATCGCCAACGAACTCAACACCGCGCACAGCTACCTGGCGATGGCCCTGGCGTTTGAGGAGAAAGGGCTAAAGGTCTTCGGCCGACGCTTCCATGCCCAGGCGACCGAAGAGCGCGAGCACGCCATGAAGATCGTGAAGTATCTGCAGGATGTTGGTGCGTCGGTTGTTCTGGCCGAGGTGGCGCAGCCCAGGTCCGATTACGGTTCGGCCCAGGCCATGGTCGAGGCGGCCCTGGAGAGCGAGCGGACCGTGACGCGGCAGATCAACGACCTGGTTGTCCTCGCCGAATCCGAAAAGGATCATGCGACCTTCAGCTTTCTTCAGTGGTTCGTCGACGAGCAGGTCGAAGAAGTAGCCACGATGAGTGAACTGTTGCAACTCGTCAAACTTGCCGGCGAGGCCAATCTCTTCTTCGTCGAGGGTCGCTTGGCCAAGATCATGCAATCGGGCTAACACACTTCCCATCGGGATCATCGTGCGGGATGAACCCATGCCAGGTGGTACATCTCCATCTCGCGGAATCGTTCCGCTCGTGTGCCACTGCTTCAAGCAGTGCGAATCCACGGTAACCCCGCTTCGAGCCAACACCCAGCCCATCCCTCCCCCAAGGTCGGTTTTCGACGTTTCAACGATTCACAAGTTGATCTTCGCCGGAAATCCGTTATCCTACGCGGGTTGGGATCCCTTGATGTGCGCCCATGATACGCGCCGGCCGCCTGTGGCCGAGAAGGGATCCCGCGTAAGACCCGATCGCCGATCACTCATGGTCCAGGGATGCATCGCATGAAAAGCCGCCCGAGTCTGTTCGAGGTGATCAACAAGGCCCCGGAAAGCCAGACGCCCCGGTCGTCCGGGCTGCGCCAGTGGATCGGCCAAAGGTCCGGTGGGAAGCTGGGTTTGCCGTTTGTGGCCGAGGCGCTCACGGAAGAGGAGGCCGCCGCCGAGCTTGCCGCGCGGCGTGCGGAGCGTGAGCAGGCCGCCCAGGATAAACAGGCCCGCTCAGAGGCTCGGCGTGCGAAGAAAGAGCGTAGACGTGCGGCTAAAGAGGCGGCCCGCCAGGCGGCCGCCGAGATCCCCGCCGTCCCGATCTCATCTCGGGTGACGGCGCCGATGGCTCGCCTGATGAGCGGTCGCCTGGAATTGTCGTTGAGCACGGCTGCCTGTATGGCCATCGCCGCCGGGATTTGCATCGTGGCCATCGGCTCCTATTCATTGGGCCATCGTGCCGGTCTGCGTGGCGAAAAGAAGGAGATGGCCACGGCCGCGGCGGTGCGAAAGGGGGCACAACCCGAGAAGGATGCCATCGGCCTGTTGACCGGAGAGGATGAAGCAGAATCGGCCCGGCGCGCGCGAGACGCGGCCCCGACGGCTCGGGACAGCGCCGATCTGTCGGAGTTGTTGAAGCCGCCGACCCGGGAAGTGTCGGTCATGGCCAATCAGCCGGCCCGGGTGGCGGTGGATTCTCCAGCCGGATCGTCCGATGCCGCGCGGCTCAATTATTTACATATTGAGACATTCTGGATCACCGCGGACAAGAACCTGCAGAAGCTGCGTCGAGAGCTGGAGGACGTTCGCGCGTTTCTGCACAACGAGGGAGTCGAGACCTTTGCCCGGCGGCATCCGAAGGGATATTATTTGTATGCCCGACAGGGTTTCCCCCCCTCGCGCGACTGGAAAAAACAAAGAGAGGCCTTCCAGGACCGGCTCGAGCGTCTGGGCCGGGCCTATCGTCAGGCCGGCGGTCTCTATTTGTTCAAGGGATGTTATTTCGTGAACCATGCCCATACCCAAAAGGGTCAGCCCGTCGGGTAGGGCTAATGAGGAGTAGAATGCATGTCGATTGATCGATCACTGAAGTCACAAGGCGCCCTGGCCCGGCATCGAAACGTGCTGACACGGACCGAGCGCGTACAGATTCTGGCCGACCAGGAGAAGTTCGACGTGGAGAAGGACAGCCCGACCGGCCTTCCCAAGGTGCCGCACCGCAAGGTCACTGTCGGCGGGAAGTCCAAGAAGAAGGCCGCCGAGGGCGAGGGTGAAGAGCAGGAGGCCAAGAGCTAAGGCCGGCAGCTTGCCTGATCCCCTGTCGCACCGGATTTCAGCCGGTGTGAATCCCGAAGGGCTACGGACTCTTTGTCCGTGCGGCCCTCGGAAAACCAGCGAGCTCGACCGCTCACTCAGGCCCTCTGTGCGAACCTTCAGGCTACTCGATTCATCAAGACAAATTCCTTTATTTCCGTTCATGCCTCATGGATATCACCCAACGCTTCGCCGATCGGGTTCACAAGGTTGAGTTTTCGGGCATCCGCAAGTTTTTTGAACTTGCCGGTCGGATCAAGGATCCGTGCGATCTGTCGATCGGCCAGCCCGACTACGACGCGCCGGAGCCGGTCAAGCTGGCCGCGATTCGCGCCATCACCGAGGGGCACAATCGTTATACACCCAGTGCCGGCATCCCCGAGTTGCGCGAGCGCATCGCCGACACGCTGGGTGAATCGGTCGGTCCGTCTTCATCCGTCCTCATTACGTCGGGTGTTTCCGGCGGCCTGACGCTGGCGCTTCTGACGCTCGTCGGCCCGGGCGACGAGGTGGTGTTCCTGGATCCCTATTTCGTTTCCTACCTTCATCTCGTCAACATGGTCGGGGGGACGCCGGTTCCGGTTGCTTCCTACCCGGACTTTCGTTTCGATGCCGAGGCCGTCGAGAAGGCGATTACCCCCCGCACCAAGACCCTTCTGATCAACTCTCCGGCGAACCCCACCGGCCGGGTCATGACAGAGGGCGAAATCAAGACTGCTGCCGAGATCGCCAAACGGCACGGGCTGGTCCTGATCTCCGATGAAATATACGAATGTCTTAGTTATGACGGCCCAAGCCCAAACCCCGGTCCGTTCGCGCCCGAGAACACCCTGTTGCTGCGCGGCTACGGCAAGACCTACGGCATGACCGGCTGGCGGATGGGCTACGCCGCCGGGCCGGAGGCGCTTATCGGGGCGATGATGAAATTCCAGCAATATACATTTGTCTGCGCTCCGTCGATGGCCCAATATGCCACCCTGGCCGCCTTGGACACCGATGTCTCGGCCCATCGGCACGAGTATGCTCGAAAACGTGACCTGGTTTGCGATCTGCTCGAACCCGCGTTCGAGTTTGCGCGGCCCACGGGGGGTTTTTATGTCTTTCCCAAGGTGCCGGAACGGTTCGGCTGTGCCACCGAGTTCTGCGAGGCGGTCGCCGAAGAGAAGGTTCTCGTGATCCCGGGCGGCATCTTTTCGGGCCGAGATACCCATTTTCGAATCAGCTACGCCACCTCCGACGACATGATCCGCCGAGGCTGCGAGGTACTCTGCCGCCTGGCATCGGGCTCGTAACTCGGACCAGCGGTCCTGTACCCGTCCAGCATCGGGGGTGGTGGATTTGTTTTAATTCTTGTGATTTGTTTCCTTTCGGCGGGCTCTTTGGGTGTGTTGTTTGATCTGAAGTGTTTATTGGCGCTGGAGTTACGTCTCCAAGGTCCGCTTTTCGAGCGGTGGGAATACGTGGGAAAAAGTGGGAAAAAGTGAGAAAAAGTGAGAATAAGTGGGAATTTGGGACGGTTTTGGTGGGAATACGTGGGAATTGGGTGAGAATCAG
>JBHHUV010000247.1:0-4650 GCA_046754005.1 Phycisphaerae bacterium
GGTTCGGCGGCGGTCGGTTGGCGAGCCAGCCGATGAGGAATCCGAGAATCAGCGCTGCGGCCGCAACCGCGAGGGTGACTGCGGATAGATTGGGGCCGGCCCTGACCTTTGGAAGATGTGGAACCTTGATCATGTCTTCGCTCCCTGCGCCGTCGTCGATGGCCTCGACAACCGGTTTGGAGAAGTGTGAATAACGATGAACTAATGAACTTGGTATCCGGCCTTCGAGCAGCCCCTCACGCGCGAGCGATTTCGCGTAGGGAGAGACCGCGCCAGCCAAGCTTCGGAACGGATTGCCTGAGTTGGCCTGCACGGATCGAGCCAGGCAATTCAGCGTGACCGGCATGTCGGCGATGATCCCTCGATAGACCGAACTGTAAGTCCTGCGAATCGGTGGGGGCAGCAGACGCTCGACCGTCAGAATCTCCTCGAACGAGTAGGCGCCTTCCCGAATCATGACCGGTTTGCGAAAAGACCACGCCTGTTCGAGCAACGATACGAGGCCGAGAACACGTTGGATGCTTTGGTCATTCAGGCGAAGGGCCGAGGGGTGTGGCGAGATAGATTGTGATGGCTCAAGCGGTGTTGAAGGATTCCATCGCCACAAGTCGGCCATTCTCAAGAGGGGGCCGGCATCGCCCTGCAAGACAGTATCCCAATCGCCCGCCGAGATAACCACCGAGATGAATACGAGCGTCGGCCGGCCGGCGTCGTCCGGTTGCCCCAACATGATACGGGTGATGGCGCGTTTGTCTCGGCCCACGGGCCGGGACCAATAGGCCGGATTCTTCGCCAGCGAAGCCCGTAGGGCCGGATCGTAGGGCGTTCCAAAGGCAAATCCTTCCAACGACTTGCATTCGGTGGCGGAGAGACCGGCACTGTGGGCCAGAGTGCGATAGCCATCCTTTGAGCCGAATATGTGTCGTTCGATCCGCAAGACCGCCGACCTCTCAGTTGATCAGCACCATATACCAAACCGCCAAAGCGCACAGACACAGGATGATGAAGCTTGTCAATCCAATCCATAGTTTTCGATTGGACCGGGCGTCGGCTTCCATCTGTGAATGCTCGTAGGCTTGACGAGCGGCTTCCGCTGCCTGCCAGGACTCTTCTTCTTCTTTTCGAGCTTCTTGTTGTCGGAGCTTCTTCAGGCAGTGTAGCACGGGTTTATCGACGCTGATTGGCACCGAATCTTTTCGTGGCAGGACGCGCCCACGGGTGTCCTACCCTTCTTGCACAGCCGATATCGGATAGATCGCAATCCGCTTCAAAGTTCGGGCCAACGCGGGATAGTGTCGCAGGACGAATTCCTTGGCCGAACCATGCGATCGGATCAATTTCGTATTCCGATCTCCCTTGGTTAACACGAGAACGACCGGAACATCTTCCCCACCCTGCCAATCTCGAATTCGCTGAACGGCCTGAACCATGCCAAAGTCATCGTCCACGACTTCGTCGTGTTTTCCGCTTACCGCCACGGCCGGATCGATCAGCAGGATGACCGCCGCGGCGCGATCAACGTAATTCAGAAGTTTCTTAACCTCAGGTGACTCGGTGTCTTCGTCAACGAATGCGCGTTTGAAATCCTCACCCGAATAATCGAAGGCGACCAGGAGACGCTTGCGGCCGTGATCGTTCAGTTCGAATTCGAGCTGCCTCGTACCCAATGTTGCCTCGGGCCATTCTTGTCGGGTAAGTTGGTTGGCGATGGATGTCAACATCTTGTGTACCCCGCCCGACATTGCCTTCATGGTGATGCCATCGAGCGACTTCCATAGCATCGAATAGAGCGTGGCCAGGTAAATCGTTTTGCCGGCGCGTCGGCGCCCCAGGATCAGGATCGAATCCCTATCAATGATGGGAAGCTCATCATCCATCAGATCCGGATTCACCTCGGCGGAGTCCGGAAGCGGTGGAGATATTACCGGTTCGGCCATAGGGGGAGGTGGTGGAATGTCGGTTGAGGTTGATGAATCCGGTTGCGAGGGATTGACATTTCGAGGATCGGGCCAATCCTCGTGCAGCATGTCGAGGTCGATCCATAGACCTTCGTGCCCAAACCAGGCCTTATCGCTGATTTGACTCGACGAGATCAGATCATAGACCTGCGTCAGGTCGTAAGGGCCCAAGTGCTCGGCGCCCTGCTGAATGTACCACTGTTGTTCTGAAGCCATCCCTTGAATCTCTACCTGCCCGGTCGCGACTTTGGCGGCTCGATATCCGACCACTCGGATTGTACCACATTTTGCTGAAACGCGGTCGACGGGGTGATGACATATCTGATTCGCCGTTCGTATCGATGGATCTCGTATGCGCTCTTGGCCAACGTGATCCGAAACCTCCGCCCGGACCGACGCATGAGGAATTCAACGCCACTCGTTCGGCCGCTGGCAATCAAAGCTTCGATTTCGGCTCCGGCGGCCTCCGGGAGAATCGGCTCTCCATCGACGGCAGCGATCCGATCACCCGGTTCGAGACCGGTCCGATCCGCCGCCGTCCCTGTGATAATCCTCTCGATCACGCTCCCGTGCGGCTTATCCCCAAGAACGACGCCGACACCGATGACCTGTCGCGACAGAGATCGAATCTCGTGCTCGAAAGTCACTTTCATCGTCGTACTCAACGATTTTAGTTCCTTATCGATATCCGAGTAGAGCGATCGGGGTACCTTGGGATCAGGAAGACGTACGAGCTGTGCATCATATTCTTGCGCGATCTTGCAATGAAACAGTTCTTTCTTCTCCGACAAGAGTTCGGAGGTGCGCGATTTTTTCAGAAGTTTGAATTCGATCGGTACATGAAATCTTCTTGCGAGCAGTCGATACACATATTCGGGTGTATTCCGTTTGAGATTTTGCTGAGCCTGCTTTTTTGAATCCACAATGCGCTCATAATGTTGGAGAATCTGTTTAGGAGACCATGTACGGCTCCGGTGAGCACTAGAGTCTTGTTGTGTCAAAACCACACGATTCTTGGATCGTCTCCGGCGTTTACGATCCGCCTTGAAATGCTCTCGTATCAAGGTCGATCCTTTCTGGATCGCGCGCCGCTGTTCGCGAAAATACTCACCCTGGGCCGTATCGAGTAGGCTCTCCAATCGGCGCTGCAAGGCGGTGGGATCCGCGTCGAAACTATCCGGTTGTGACTCCAGTTGTCGTGCGAGGTCACCGGCTTGACCGGGGAGAATAGGCCATCCAATCCTATTCACCTCTGTACGTCTGTATTTTTCCCATTGTCCTTCTGTATCTCGAACAAAAATGTGTTCCGTTTGACGAATGATTTCGCTAGCAAGAATGATTGTACCATCTTGCTTCCGAACAGTCTGAACACCCATCAGCGAATCTTCCACCTTCCTCAGTAAGCCCGCCACCTTGAGGACAACGCGGTGCCATTCGAAAGTGGTTATATAATCCAGGACGGCTGGAGATTGATCGCCTGTATCTTCAATGTATTCTTCGAGAAGTCTTAATCCTTTGGTGGGTTGCTTATTTATTTTATTTAATTTCGATTCGAGCTTCCGCCATCGCTCGAAACGTTCCGTGGATTCGATCCGTTTGAGTTGGCGTTCCACTTGGGACCGATATTGACTGTCTGGATAACAGAGAATGAATAAATGGCAGGCTCGACGCTGTTTATTACGTCCTTTACGTGTTTTCTTTATCCCTCGGAGGCATGCCTCCGCGTCTTTTTCTTCCAGCTTCGATTCGATCCGCTTCGTAAGATCGCGAATACCTGCTCGACGTGACGCACTTTTAACCTCCGCCTTCGCGACATCACTCCTGTCAAGAGCATCGATTAAACGACCAGTTGTCTCCAAGGTCTTGATTTCCTTAACATGTTCCTGATACAGTGCTTCGTCGATTCGGTCGGGGATATCCGCGATGCGCAGCCGAACTTCTCGAACATGGCGTCCCTCCGGATAGGCCGCCAGATAGGCTTCCCATGCCTCCTTTTGTTTCTGGAAGTCACTCGGACGTTCCCGCTCGATTCGGGTGCTGTCTTCATATGCATAATCATCCCGCCGGGCTGCTACTCTATCCAGGGCAGTTTGAGCTTGGTCCCGGTGTGCTCCTTTCGGGTGTTTTCTTAAATAACTACGATAGGCTTCTTCCGTTTCATCTAAAGCATCGCGTTCGATGGAATGTGCCTGTTGTGCCTGCTCGAAATCATAATCATCGAGTTCTTTTCGAGCCTGTGTCAATCTTTGGGAGGCAATCTCGCGCTGGCGGGGGTGCTTCTGGCTTGCCAGGTATAATTCGAGAACACGAATCACTTCTTCGGGCCGACCCGATTTCTCCGCGAAGTCGATCAGCTTTGTTAATTCGCGTTGTGCATCTTTTCGATGCCATGTCCAAATACCAACCACTCCCGTCAGCAACACTACGGCCACAGTGATAGCGATGAATGAACCAATCGCGACACCGGAGAATCTGGGTGATCGAGCAGTCAATCCTCGCGCATCACCCCTGCCGACATAATGAGCGTGCCCATCGATAGCCGGCGCCTCATGTGAGATTGAGTCATCCTGGGATTGACTCGTGAGATCCTTGCTTGGGTGTGGAGCACTTCGTCCATGACCGGCGAAATTCACGCACTGCCGTGAACTGCATCCGGTCTGATTTGCCCAACATGCCGCGTGATAGCTCACTT
>JBHHUV010000248.1:0-4649 GCA_046754005.1 Phycisphaerae bacterium
CAGGGCCCGAGATTCTACTCGCCTACGGGCGATTCGACAGTCGCCCCCCCCCGATCCAGCCCCCCCGCTCCCGGCCTCTTCTGTTTTTATTTCGACGTTTCCCCCACGTTTTCCCAGAAGGAACACGGAGCAAGACTGTAGGGCGTTATTGAAAGGGGAAGCGACGTGGAAAAGCACCGGAACCCGTTAAATGAGCAACAAAAAATGTCACTAATGTTCACTAATATTCGGAAAAATGAATTTTTACCAAATGTCCATTCTAGTTAGAATCGCTCCGATGGCTCTATCAACCCAACAAACGACCGGTAATGCAGATCAATACTCAATGTTGAAATAAAAAAAGTGAGGGGGTATGGGTGGCGGCTCCCATACCCCCCCGAGTCCACAAGAGAGGGACGAATAGTTTCGTGGACCAACAATCACCATCCATGCGACGTCTCTGATGGTCACAGAAAAGGTACGATTCACCTAACTCGCTGTCAAATAAATATTTACAACTTACCAGGCTTGCCCCATCCCTACCCCCGACACGGCTTACCCAGATTCCCACTCAACCACCCACGGACGCCCCAACGTGGCTTTACGAGGTTCAATATTTCCAATCAGCCGCTTACGATGACACGATGCGTTGGTCCGGTTACAGACCCAGCAAGAAGGCCGTCTTTGCATGGTTGATGATTCTGTCGGCGTTGGCGATGCTCCTTCCGCCAAACGTGACCGATTCCGCCAAACACGGCACCCAGCTCCTCGTCGCCCTGCAGGACGTCGCCTACTTCGTCACCCACTTCGCGGCGCGATCCGGCACCCGCATCGGCGACCCGCAGCACGACGATCGATTGGCCCACGATTCACTCATCCGCCGGATCGCTGCTCAGGAAGGGCTCATCGAGCAACTGCGCGACGAAACCCGGCGTCTCGGCGCCTTGCGTGACAAGCGAATCTCGCAGGCCCTGCACGCACGCATCGTGGGTCGAGACATTGCCGCCGCCCGAAGTTCGATCCTCATCGAACGCGGCGCCGAGTTGGGCGTCCACCGCGCCGACTATGTCACCTCGTGCCTGTTTATAGACCAGGGTCACGTCAACGCTGTCCAGGTCGGTCAGGCGGTCATTGCCCGAGAGGCGCTCCTCGGCCGAATCGAACAGGTCAGCCCCTACATGTCGCGGGTGCGGTTGTTTACCGACATCGACGCCCCACCCATCGAGGTGCGCGTCGGCCGGCTGAACGAGGATGGATTCGCGTTTGTGGATTATCCATGCAACCTCCGCGGCCTCGGCCGGGGCAGGATGGTCATCCGCGATGTCGACTACCGATATGTCCAAAACGGAAACACCGAGGACGACTCGGACGCAACAATGCGAATGCAAGTCGGCGATCTTGTGTGCTGTACCGCCGGTCGGCTCGGCCTGCCCGAACCGCTTGCTATCGGTCGCGTCACCGCCATCGAGGAGGATCCCAAGCGGCGATTGGTCTACGACGTGATCATAGAGCCGGCCATTCCCCTCGACGAAATCCGCCACGTCTACGTCATCCCCCTGATCCCCACGGGCATGGTGATGGAATGAATGGCGAATGGCGAATGATGAATAGCGAAAGCCAGATAGCGAAACATCTTCCCCATTCACCCAGCCAACGCTGATTCTTCATACTGATTTTGTTTTTTAATTTTGACTTTTCGACGTTTTGACGTTTCCTCCCCCATTATCGCCCCCAATCCCTTCTGTATTTCCAATCCCGATGAACCGATACACAGATGAATTCTTCGGGATACGCCCGGACACAATCAGTGGGGACCGTCCGCGAATCGAATCGTCCGATACACCGTCGGCTTGTCCAACAACGCGAATGGAAGCGAGAGAGAGGCATCCGATGCCCAGACCGAACGATATGCCGCCGTTTGGCACAGAGTCGAATCAACCGAGAGAATCGTCGGTCACCGCCGCGGCCGGTATGGTCCGCGTCAGCGTCCTTCGTGTGGGCATGCGCCTGGCGCAGGGGCTCTACGACCAGAGCGGTGTGCTTCTGCTCGCCGCCGGCACGACGATCACCCCCGAGTTTCTCCAACTGCTCCGCCAACGCGAGATCCATTGGGTCACGACCGGTAAACCGTCCAGCATGCCCGACGCCGAAGGCGAACGCGCGGCGCGCATCGCCCGGATCGAGCAGCGATTCAACACCGAGGACAGCACCCTCGCCGTCAGCCCGCTCGATGGCAATCGCCGACCGCGCCTGCCCTACCCCCAGCTTCAGATGCGGGCCCGTCGCGGTCTCTTTCGCCACCGCGCCGCCACCTCCACGGTCGAAATCGTATGCGATACCCTGAGGAGCGGCGAGAAGACTTCCCCCGGCGAGATGCATCGGATCATCTATGATTTTTCCGACATGGTCGCACTCGATCTCGACCTGCTCCCCACGATCCTCGCACTCAAGTCCAGCCCGGATGAATACCTCTTCCAACATTGCGTCAACACGGCGGTCATGAGCATCACCATCGCCTTCCAGCTCGGTCTGACGCGGGAAAAGATCATGGAAGTCGGGCTCGGGGCACTGCTGCATGACGTGGGGATGCTCCGTGTGCCCGAGTCGATCCGCCTCGCGCCGCGATCGCTGACAGAGGACGAGATGGACGAAGTCCGCCGGCACCCACTCTATACCATCGACTACATGGAGCAGATCCCCGGTCTGCCGGTCGAGGTTCGCATGGTCGGCTATCAGGTCCACGAACGCCTGAACGAAAGCGGCTATCCGGGAGGTAAATCCGAGCAATCGGTCCACGCCTACGCCAAGATCGTCTCCATCGCCGACGCCTATGTCGCCATGACCGCGCCGCGGCCGCATCGAATCGCGCTTTCTCCCTACGAAGCGGCCCGGGCCATACTCTACGAATGTGGCGAGGGCCAATACGATAGCGAATATGTCCGCGCGTTTCTCGACAGCGTCTCGCTGATCCCCATCGGCAGCCTGGTCGAACTCGATGACGGCCGCGAGGCCCGAGTCGTCCGGGCGAACCCCGGTCTGCACACACGCCCGGTCCTCCAGATTCTAGACTGCGACCGGCAACCCGTTGACGACCCAATCGATTTGGCCACAACCCGAGACGTCAAAATCGTCCGTGCGGTGGCTAACGAATCAGCAGCCTGAAGGGAACGTCGAAAAGTAGGATTGGTCATCAGACCCATCTGTTGATCCTTCTATTTCCCTTTCGCTATTCGCTATTCACTTCTACCCGTCGCGACTTTCGATAAGCCCGCATGATCTTCTCAATATCATAGCTTCGATCGTGCATCCGTCGGATAATCTTTTCGTCGGCCTTGGCCCCCGCGAGTGTGCGGTACCAGGCCTCAGCCATGATCTTCATGCCCAGTTCGTTCGGGTGGAGGCCGTCCTCGGTGAAGGCCTTCGGATGTTCGCCGATCGTGAGCGACCAGACGTCCGGCCCCTCGATGATAAAATCGTGCCCGCGGGCAAGCAGGGCCTTCAGGGCGAAGCGCTCGTTGCCCACCTGCGGCTCATATCCCTTCTTGTAGATATGCATCCCGATGACAACCTGCTCGATTCCGTGTTCGTGAAGACGAAGTGCCAGCTTCTCCAACGCATCGGTCCCGAGCTTGAGACCCTCGGCGTCGTCCACCCGCTCAACCGGCCCCTTCGGCGCCCCGGTAAACTGGAGCGACTGCTGGCAGAGCGCGACCGTCGGAAAGGGGGCATCACCCAGCAGGCGCGGCTTCATGCCGAAGTAGTCCCGCAACATCGTCCCCATCGTTGCACGGTAGCGGCGAGTGCCCTCATGCGCGATCCAGGGGGCGACCGGCGACCCGCCGACCACTGCGTTGAGCACGTGATAGGTTCGCTTTCCGCCGGAATGTTCGTCGAGCATGTCCTGGAGCATCGCGGGCCAAGCGTAGGATGTAGAATAGCCGACGATGACGAAGGATTTCGCCTGGCCGTCGAGCAACTGTGGGCGATTCCTATCCCCTTTACCACGCTTGTTGAAATCATCCGAGATCGGTCGCGCGGCGCGGGTGCCGGTGCAGACCAGTTTTCCCATCGGCCCGGAGTAATGGCCCTCGATCCGGTCGCCGCGAATCGTGCCTTCGAACGCCAGGCTCATATCCTCCGAGAGGGTCCGCTCGAAGCTCAGCCGGTTGCCCTTCAGTTTGAGCTTGGTCATCTCCATCTCGCGGCCCTGGCTCTTCCAGACGCCGGTGAGGCGGCCCTCCTTCAGGGAGATCGTCATGGTCGCCTCGATGGCCCGGTCGCCGAGCCGGGTTTCCATCTCCCAGTCGCCGAGGACGGCGGCGGGTCGATCGGATCGATTCGGCTGCTTCGGCTCGTCCACGTGGCCGGATGCGGGGACGAGCCAGGCCCCTGACACGCAACATGCCAGAATTCTTGATAACAACATAATCATCTCCAAAAAACGGGAAAAAGGCTTGTGCTCGCCGGACTTCTATGGGAAGAATCCGCCTGATGTCCGGTATTGACAAGCAAATACTGGTGATTGTCCACCCCCCACCCCCACCCGCGCGTGTTCGGAAATATCGAAATGGGAGCACCCCCGAGCGTACGCACTGCTTGAACTCTTCTGGAACCGCCGGGTCCATGACACATCAGGCGGTGGACCGACAGCCGTCCCGGCATCCGGAGCA
>JBHHUV010000249.1:0-4648 GCA_046754005.1 Phycisphaerae bacterium
CGGGGCACTGAATGCGCGAACGGCTCGTTTGATAATTCGTACCTTACGCTCCGGCAACTGCATCCGCTCGGCGATCTCCTGCAGGCTCGGCGTCCGGCCCAGCTCCTCCTGAAGCTTGCCGTGCACCTGCTTCCAGCGGCCGATCATCTCTACCATGTAAGCGGGAATATGGACCGGCTGCACCGTGTTGATCAGCGCCCGCTTGATCGCCTGTTTGATCCACCAGCTCGAGTAGGTGCTGAAACGCGAGCCCATGTCGGGATCGAATCCCTCCACCGCCCGAAGTAGCCCCAGGTTCCCCTCCTCAATCAAGTCCGAAAGGGGCATTCCCCGTTTTGAGAACGACTTGGCGATGCTTACCACCAGACGAAGATTGGAACGGATCATGCGTTCCCGGGCCTGATTTCCCTCGATCTCCAAGCGTTCTTTGTCCTCCAGCGTAATATCGCCGCGCGCGAATCGGCCGGACGCCGCTCCGCCACGCGCGATCGCCCTCGCCAGATCCTTCTCCTCGTCGGCCGAGAGAAGCGAGCACTCGTTGATTTGCTTCAGATATTGTTGGAGACCGGGTTCGACTGCGATGGCTATTCCTCCGCCGCCTCATGAAATCCGCGCACGATGGCCGTATGCCCGCTCGGCGGGCCCCTTATCTCATCGGCCTCCAAGCCGTGAGAGTTCCGACAATTTCCCTATCCTGTTTTTAATACAGATCACGAAGGGTTCGATTCCGAAAGGTTTTATAGGTCAGCCCACGGCAGGTTCCGATAGCCCGACACAGGGGCCTGGTGGGTCGGTAAGCGAGTCTGGCAGATCATTCCCGCTCAGCACGCCGGACAGCACCACAGACTTCCCGTCCGCGAAACGGGTCATACGACCCGTCAGATAGGGTTCTATGGTTGGCACGGACTGGCGGCGGAATAGTCAGGTCGTGGGAATTGAAAGCAACTGCGGTGTGGATGGGGCTGGCATAGCTACTCCAACTATTGACTGGCCTACGACAGAACACGAAATTGCTGTCTTACTGCCAGCGCTTTAAGTGTTTTCCGTTTTGGAAGGGACGTCATCATCAGTCGGAGCTTCCGAATCGGTTGATGACTCGACCGCAGGGGCATCGGGCTCGGCGGTCACGGCTTCGTTGGATTTGGACTCGTCGGTCGTGGATTCTTCAGTTGCGGACTTTTCGGCAGCAGCCGGATCGTTCAGAAAGACGGTGGCGCTGATGATGTCCGTGGTTTCCTCGCCGCTGCTTCCGTGAAGGCCGCCACGCCTCTGTTTGGGGGTTGAGGGTTTGCCGTTTCCGCTCTCTTCTCCATCGGCGCTGGCTGCCCAATCGGCACGTTTCTTCGACAGGCCGATCTTACGATCCTGCGTGTCCACGCGCAGGATCTTGACCTCAAGCTCTTCGCCGATCTCGACGACCTTGTGCGGATCATCCACGTGCTTATCGGACAACTCGGAGACATGCAGCAGACCCTCCAGATCCGCCTCCAACTCCACAAACACCCCGAAGTTGGTGATTTTCGTCACCTTGCCCTTGACGATCATGCCCGGGATATAACGATCGGGCACCGCATGGAGCCAGGGGTCTTCGGCCAACTGCTTCAGGCCCAGGGCAATCCGCGACTTGTCCTGATCCACGGAGAGGACGACGCATTTGATCTCCTCGCCCTTCTTGAGCAATTCGGAGGGATGGCTGATCTTCTTTGTCCAGCTCATGTCGGACACGTGCAGCAGACCGTCGATGCCCTCCTCGATCTCGACAAAAGCGCCGTAATTGGTGAGATTGCGGACGCGGCCGTTGACGACGGTATTGGGCGGATATTTCTCGGCCACACGCATCCAGGGGTTGGTCTCGGTCTGCTTGATGCCCAGTGAGATTTCCTGCTTGTCCTTGTTGATCTCCAGGACGACGACCTCAATCTCCTGGTCGACCGTCAGAATTTCTGATGGATGACTGATCCGCCGTGTCCAGGACATTTCCGAAATGTGAACCAGGCCCTCGACGCCGTTTTCCAACTTGATGAAGGAGCCGTAGGGAGTGATATTGACCACTTGGCCCGTGACCTTCGAGCCGACCGTGTATTTCTCCTCGACCTTGTCCCAGGGATTTTCCTGGGTTTGCTTCAGGCCCAATGCGATCTTTTCGCGTTCCTTGTCGAAATTCAAAATCTTGACTTTCACGGACTCGTCGATTTTGAGTATATCGCTGGGATGACCGATCCGATCCCAGCTCATATCGGTTATGTGCAAGAGACCGTCGATTCCTCCGAGATCGATAAACGCGCCGAAATCGGCGATATTCTTGACGGTTCCCTCTCGGATCTGGCCCACTTCCAACTCGGCCAACAGCTTGGATTTGGATTCGGCGCGTTCCGACTCTATCAACTTTCGCCGCGAGATGACGATATTCCGCCGTTCCTCATCAATCTTCAATACGACGGCCTCGACGGTCCTGCCGATATACTGGCTTACATCTCCCGGTCGGCGTGTGTCCACCTGGCTGGCCGGTAGAAAGACCGGCACACCGATATCCACCAACAGGCCGCCTTTGATCTTCCGCATGCATTTGCCGCTGACCCGGTCGCCCTCATGGCAGGTCGTCAGCAGCCGTTCCCAGCCGCGTATGCGATCCGCCTTTCGCTTCGACAACAACAAGATGCCCGTCTCGGATTCGATCGTCTCCAGCAAAACCTCGATTTCGTCTCCGATGTCCACGCTGCTCTCATCGTTCCATTCGTTCAGCGGAACATAGCCTTCGCTCTTGAGACCGACATCGACAACGACCTCATTTCCGCTCTTGCCCACAACCCGCCCCTTCAGGATCGTGTCCGCCTTCAAATCGGTCATCGTCTCCACGATGGCCGCATTGATCGCGGAGTCATCGGAACTCTCACCAAAAGCGGAGGATAATTCCTGATTCAACTCCTCATCGGAAACATCAATCTGCAACAAGGTCTCGTTATCAAAATTCAGCATCAAAGTGGTTCCCATTACACCGCTCACGCGCGCGAACAATCGAACGCATGAACGCGACGACATTGTTTCTCGTGATGAACTCCCGACGCGCGGTGATTCACCCCGAGCGGTCCCGTGCTTTTCAGGCGCGCGACCCTGATCCAAGTACGCCCAGCCGGAGCCGGCCACTCGCCGGTTCACAATCAATAGGGGGCGATTCGGCAGTATACCTCATTCCATATCGACTTGGCAATCCGAGTGTTCCAGAAATCCTGCCCAAACTCCCGAAAATAACTCCCATTCCACCCTGATAACTGGATTCGGCCCGTCAATTCGCTCTGGAAAGCCCAGATTCCCGCCCAATCCGAACCGTGCCCGTCAACACGCGGTCCCCGGATGCCGACCCGCAAGCCCCAATCGTCAATCCCCCTTTAACTCCGACTTTCCCGTTCCGACGGTTGCAGACGCACATTCGGCGGTGTCGTCGCCCCCCCCGAGAGGATCATCGACAGCGCCTCTTCCATCCCCCAATCTGTTTGTGTAATCCGATCGATGGGTACGATTTCCATGTAGCCGCTCGTAGGATTCGGCGTCGTCGGAACATAGACTGTTGCTAGTTTTTGGCCGCTGTTGAGATCGGTGAAGGTGTTGGTCATGAATGCGATCGCCTTCATGTTCTCATGCGGAAACTCGACGAGCACCACCCGCTGCTCCTTCTCCGCCTTTCCGACCCCCGAGAGCGCCTGAATCATCCTCTTCATCGCACCGTAGACCGTGTCCACCAGGGGAATGCGCTCCAGCAGACTCTCGATCGTGTCTATGAATCGCCGTCCGACCACGTTCGATCCCAGCCAGCCCAGCAGGTACAACAGGGCGAACGTCAACCCTATCGCCATGGTGATTCCCCACCATTTCGGCTCCGCCGGATCGATCCATGCCTCCTTCGATGGTTCCGTGCCGAAGAGCCACTCGAAGAACCGCGCCATCCAATTCACCGCCGTCGCCCCTACGCTCAGCGCGACGCCATAGACATATTTCATCAGGATCGCCGTGACTGCCAGCGGAATGATGATCAACACCCCCGCCACCAGCCGTCCACGAATCGAGCGCGGCCCCATCGCCCCTTTGGACTTGGATCGCTCGATCACCGATTGTTCAATCTCCTGGCTCATAGTCCTCCTTCGAGAAGGCTCCATCACCATATGGAATCCACGACCCCAACAGTCTCGCCAAAGTATAGGCTCATTCGACATGTCGGAATAGCGGTGCATGAATGTCTGTGGCATTGGGAGTCCATGACAATGGAGGCGGAACTTATTCGAAGCGTCGCGTGCAACCCATCACAGGGGGGTTGGGTTTGGCGATCGTGTATATGCCGGCTCGGCCACTGCCTTGACCTTGCCTCCTCCCCAGAGGTCGTCGGTACTGCTTGAAGCAGTGGCACACGGGGGGGATGGTTCCGCGAGATGGGAATGCACTTGGTGGAGGCCGTACGGACTGGACCCTTGACATTGCTTCGCAACGTAAAGGGCAAGAGTCCGTGGCTCGCCATGTTGGTTTGCACGAGTCGAATCGTAGAAAAAAAAGAAGAGGTTGGGATTGCAACTCTTCAATTGGAACCGTGGATTGAGATTCGGCATGCTTACCCGTCTCGATGAAGCCGAGACGGGCAGGCATGACACCCGGCCGGGAT
>JBHHUV010000250.1:0-4588 GCA_046754005.1 Phycisphaerae bacterium
ACCATCGAGCTTCGCGATACCGGTCAGTACGGCTTTCTTCTCCCGCCCGAACAGATCATCCCCACGGTTGAGGAAAACCTTCCGGCGATCCTCCATCTGTCGCACTGGGCGTCCGACGGTGTGGTGATCGACCTGCCGAACGGTGTGCCCAACGTCGTGATGGCCGACCAGGCCACCAATCTCACCGCCTCCATCACCGACGCACAGGAATCCTATGTTTCCGGTAGCGGGACGCTGCATTATCGGTTCGATCCGGCTGATCCGTTTACGACGGTCCCGCTCGTGAGCCAAGGTAACAATCTGTTCACAGCCACGCTCCCGGCCGCGGCCTGTGGCTGGGCCTTTGAGTATTATTTCTCTGCCACTGGCGACGGTGGCTTTTCGGCGACGTATCCGTGTGACGCTCCGAATACGCTTCTCACTACGTTGGTCCGCGTCTTCGAGACCGCATTTGCGGATAATTTCGAGCTTGATACGGGCTGGACTGTTCAAAACGCCGGGGCCACGTCGGGCGACTGGGAGCGCGGCGTGCCGATCAACGATCCTGGCTGGGCCTATGCTCCGGCCTCGGACAGCGACGGCAGCGGCAACTGTTTCCTGACGCAGAATACACTCGGCAACTCCGACGTCGATAATGGCGCGACCCGTCTGCTCTCGCCCATCATCGACATGACCGGTGAAGGCGGCCTGATCGGCTACGACTATTATCTGAACCTGACGAACGAGAGCGGAACCGACATCCTTCTGGTGGAGGCCAACAACTCGGCCGGTCTCGGCATGTGGTTTGAAGTCGCCCGCCACACCACCAATGGCGGTTCCTCATGGCGGCACCATGAGATCGACTCTGTCGCGCTGCTCGCCGCGGGCGTGCCGCTGACGGACATGATGCGGCTGCGATTCACCATCAACGACGGCACCCCGCAGACTATCGTCGAGGCCGGTCTGGATGCTTTCACCATCAGCGTGCTGACCTGTCCGACCGCCGCCTGTCCCAATGCGCCCGGCGATATGAACGGCGATCTGGTCATGGATGGCGATGATGTTCAGATGTTCGCAGACGCCATGACCAACGGCTCGGGTTATGATCCCTGTGCCGACGTGGCAGCGCCCATCGGCACCCTGGACGAGGCGGACGTGCAGGCGTTTGTGAATATGTTGTTGGTTCCGTAGCGCCGGGCCTACACAGACTATCCGTGCTCCGGCGCGCCAGGAGGATATTGACCCTCAGGCAAGCAGGCAGATCACCATCCTTGACTCACCTCGATTTCGGAATGCAGTTATTATTTTCACTCCTGCTTTCGGTCCATCTCGCGGAGCCGCCTGATCGGATTCTCGAATGTGTCCGTTTTGTCCGGTCAAAAGGGGGGGGGCATTTGTCTGGGCCGATTTTATCGGACCTTTTGTTGGGGGAATCGCGGGTTTCTGTATGATTTTCCGAAGGTATGAGGACTCTTTGACGTTTCGGCGATTGGCCACGCTCATCCTGTTTCTGAGCGTTTCCGTGCCGGTTCCCGGCGACATATCCACTCCTGCCGCCGTGTCGGCCACACAGCCCACCGCCATCCGGGATGATCCGCGTGTTCAGTCGTGGGGCCGGGCGATGGTCTGGGGGGGCGTCCTGGTGCTGGTTTTCATTGTGGGGACATGGGCGATCATCGTCTTCACACGCCGTTACCTGCAATTCCTCAATCGAGAATCCAGCGAACCGACGCCGGTCGTCGATGTCTGGTCGATGCACCGGCTCCCACCCGAGACCGATCTCGAATCCACGGATGACGACAAACCCGGGGAATCCCATCCGCCGGCGGATCCCGACAATCCGTAGAGGGAAACCTCGAAACCTCGAAACGTCAAAACGTCAAAACATCAAAACATCAAAATAAAAACAGAAACAGAAACAAAATGATACGGGAAGGGATTCCCGTGGGGGTGGGACCGAGAAAGGATTCTCGGTCCAGCGTTGTCCAGCGTTGTAAACATGGCCCCAGGCGCTACCCCACGCACCGGAACACGTGTGTTGTCTATTGTAGTTTTTGTTGTTATTTTGACGTTTCGACGTTTCGACGTTTGATTTATCGAACCTGGAGGACCGTGTCGAAGTCGTCCTCGCCGCGCCGCACGCGGAGGCGTACGCCCTTGCGGATCGCCTCTTTAGTGAGCGCCTGTTTCAGTTCACGCGCCGTTCGGATCCGGCGGCCGTTGGCCCGGACAACCACGTCTCCTTGACGAAGCCGGGCATCGTAGGCGTCTCCGACCGGGTCGATCCGGGTGATCAGAGCCCCTGTTTCAACATCCTCATCCAGCTTGAAGTGCCGCGCCAGTTTCGGAGAGACCGTCGTAGCGGAGAATCCCCACTCCTGGAACTGTGAACGATCGGCGGATTCTTCCGACTTTCGCGAACTCCGCCCCCGGTTGCGACGGGTGCTTTCGTCGCCTTTGGGCCTCTGCCGTCGATTCAATTCGCGGATCGAACCGCGCGTGCTGAATCCACTGGGCTGGGCTGCCACCGTGACGGTCAATTGAATCTCATGCTTCTCCCGCCAGACGGTCAAGTCCACATCCGTATTCGGATCGGTCGCGGCGATGGCATGGGTCAGGTCTTCATTGGAACGCAGCATCCTGCCGTTGATGGCGCGGATGATGTCGTTGCGCTTCAGGCCGGCCTGTGCCGCCGGTGCGTCTTCCACGACCCCTCGGATCAACACCCCGCCGGCTTCCTCCAGCCCGTAGGCACTGGCGATTCGCGGATCGACCGGCTCGATCTGAACCCCCAGATAGCCACGGACGATCCTGCTGCCCGACTTGAGCTTCGCGGAGATCCGGGCGATGGTGTTTGACGGGATCGCAAAGGCGACTCCCTGATTGCCGCCCGATTCGGTCGCGATGGCGGTGTTGATGCCGATGACCTCGCCGCGCGTATTGATCAGCGGACCTCCGGAATTGCCCGGGTTGATCGGCGTATCGGTCTGCAGCCAGTTCTGGTAATCGATGTCGACATCGACGTTCGATCGGCCGATCGCGCTGATGATCCCGTGGGAGACACTGTGGCCGAGGCGAAACGGGCTGCCGATCGCCAAGACGATATGGCCCACCTTCATCGCTTCCGAGTCGCCCAGCCGGGCCGGGTGCAGGCGATCGGCGTCGATCTTGATCACGGCGAGGTCGGTCATGGGATCGGTGCCGATGATCCGCGAGCGAAAGCGGCGGCCGTCGGCGAGCGTAACCCGCACGGTCTCGGAATCCTCGACGACATGGTTGTTGGTCACGATGTAGCCGTCGCGATCGAGGATGATGCCGCTGCCGGTGCCGGTGCTGGGCCGGGGTTGAAAATTCTCTTCGCCGAACATCTTCTGAAGCTCACGGTTGAAGGCCACGTTGTTGGAGACCGATTCGATGTAGACAACCGAGGGTTTGACCACCTCGGCAATGATGCCATAGGCATGGGAGATCGTCTCGAGGGCGGCGATCTCAGGAGAGTCGATTCCCTCCAGGTGTTCGAGATCGGCCTGCAGCCGGCCGCGCTCGAAGGCATAGGCGACGTGAGACAGCAAATCGAAGTGAATCGTGACAACGAGCACGGAGAGCGCGATCAGGAAAAGCGACATTCCCCGGTGGGTTCTGAACTGTTCACGCATGGCAACAAACCTCCAGTTTTGATCTTCAGCGGACTTGTGACTCTGCTATGGGGATGCGCTGGGCCGTGATCCGTCCACCCGGATTAGATCGGGCGAAATCCCGCACGACGCCATATCGGCCCCATCACGCGGCACCGGATCATGGTCAGTGGAACAGTGGCTCGAATCGTATTCGGACCTATTGTCCAACCCGGTTATCAACGGCAAGACCGCATCCCCTTCCATTTCCATGATTATAGCCGCGTAATCGGCATGGCAAGTGGATCGTTCCCCGCATCAGCGGCGATATCGTGGCGATAGACAGGGATGGATCCGTTCAAGCGCGTCGATCCCAAGGATTAACGGACCGATGTGCGATTTATTCGCGCTCTCGTGTTTCAGGAGACCGCCTGTGAATTGGAGTGGGCGACAGAATCGGGTGGGCAACGATAGCGGTATCCGCCGGGCACAGGGCGTGAAGGTCGATTTCGCGACGGCGAGTGGTCGATGTTCCCCGTTTGGTGAGCGACAAAAACAACAAAACAGCAAAAACTACGACGCACCGGCGGGACGCCGTTGTCCCCAACCGGCTACCGACTGTAGTACTCGACGATCAGGTTGTACTCGATCTCAAAGGGGATTCGGCTGTCTTCCAGGGAGGGCATGCGGGCGATATTGGCCTCGAACTTCTCGTCGTCTCTGACCAGCCAATCCAGAGTCAGGTGAAACTCGGCCGTTTCGCTGGTCTCCCGGACGAACTTGGCGCTGCGTTGTTTGACGGAGATCTTCTGGCCCGTCGAGACCCGATAGGAGGGCCGATCGACCGTATGGCCATCGACGAGGAAATGACCGTGGACGACCATCTGCCGCGCCTGCCAGATCGTTCGTGCCCAGCCCAGCCGGCGGATCACGTTGTCCAGCCGTGTTTCCAGCAGCTCGTGCAGAACCATGGGCGTTGTTCTGCACGAGCTGCT
>JBHHUV010000251.1:0-4515 GCA_046754005.1 Phycisphaerae bacterium
GAGGTCGATCGGATCATCCCCCGCTGCGTCAAGGAGAAGAAGACGCTGATCGCGACCTACACGCACGAGGCGCTCAAGCTGGCCGACGTGGTCGTCGTCGACGTGCAGTGCGACTACCTGAAGGAGGAACTCGGCAACCTCGAGTCCGGTCATACCGACAT
The DNA here is from genome assembly GCA_046754005.1 of Phycisphaerae bacterium. Lineage (GTDB taxonomy): Bacteria > Planctomycetota > Phycisphaerae > UBA1845 > UTPLA1 > CAYXGR01. The sequence continues at coordinate 162 of JBHHUV010000251.1, forward strand.
GGCGGCGCTCGAAAAGAGCTTCGAGATCATCGGCAAGCACATTCCCCCGAAGTGCCTCGTGCTGATCGAGACCACCGTCGCCCCGGGGACGACGGAGTACGTCGCCTATCCGCTTCTCAAGCGGGCCTTCGAACAGCGCGGGATCGATTCCGAACCGCTGCTTGCCCACAGCTTCGAACGTGTCATGCCCGGCCGGCAATACGTCGCGAGCATCCGCGATTTCTGGCGCGTGTGCAGCGGCGTGAACGCCGAGAGCCGCCGCCGCGTCGAGACCTTTCTCAACGAGGTGTTGAACACCGACGAGTTTCCGCTGACCGTGCTCGACCGCCCCCTCGAGAGCGAGACGACGAAGATCGTCGAGAACAGCTTCCGCGCGACGATCCTCGCGTTTCTGGACGAGTGGAGCCTCTTCGCCGAGCGCAACGGCGTCGACCTCATCAAGGTGGTCGACGCCATCAAGGTCCGGCCCACCCACGACAATATCATCTTTCCCGGCCCGGGCATCGGGGGGTACTGTCTGCCCAAGGACGGCGGGCTCGGGATGTGGTCCTACCGGCACCTGATGGGGTTCGAGGACGACATCTTCAAGATCACCCCGACCGCTATCAACATCAACGACACCCGGGCCCTGCACGTCGCCGAGCTGACGCGCGACGCCCTGCGGAACATGGGCAAGATCGCGGCCGCCGCGACCGTCACGCTCCTCGGGGCCGCCTACCGCGAGGATGTCGGCGACACGCGGTACAGCGGCAGCGAGCTCATCGTGCGGAAGTTGACTGAGATGGGCGCCGAGATGCGCGTCCACGACCCCTATGTTCAGCACTGGTGGGAGCTCGAGGCGCAAGACCAGTATCCGTCGCCCGGACACAGTTGGGCCCGATTCTTCCGAAATCAGGAGCGGCTGAATGAGCTTCGCGTGGATCCCGATCTCGGCACGGCGCTGAAAGGGGCGGATGCTGTGATTCTGGCCGTTCGGCACGCGCCTTATCTGGCCCTGGCGCCGGAACAGGTCGTCAAGATGGTCGGCCGACCGACGGCCGTGATCGACTGCTTCGGCATCCTGGACGACGCAAAGATCCGCCGGTACTTCGAGTTGGGGTGCGAGGTCAAGGGCCTGGGCCGCGGCCACGTCAAACGCCTCAAGGACGAGGTGACCGCCGGCCGTCCCGCCTGAGTCCACCGCGCCGAGACGCCCGCGCGGCGCGCGATCAGAACGTATGCACGCCGGCGAGCCGCGGGCTTCGGCCCGCGCGGTCCCTGCGCCGACCAGTCGATCTCCCGCGGCCGGAAGAATGCGCGAGGGGGGATTCGAACCCCCACACCCGAGGGTACAGGATCCTAAATCCTGCGCGTCTGCCAGTTCCGCCACTCGCGCCTCGGCGTCTTGTTACTCGTCCACCTCATAAACCATTGTAGCCCCATCACGGCCCATCGAACAGCCTCCGTGGCTGCACCGGCGGGGATTCCTTCCCCCGATGGGTTCGCGGGTCTATACTGTTCGCTGTTTCGGGATCGTTCCGCACTCCGCGGGTTCGAACAGTTCACCCTTTCGGGAGGCGTACGATGGATTTCCTGACGGCGTTGTGGCTACCCATCCTGTTGTCGGCGGTCTTTGTCTTTATCGCCAGCTCCATTCTGCACATGGTCATCCCCATCCACAAGGGGGACTTCAAGAAGCTGCCCGGCGAGGAGAAGGTGCTCGCGGCGATGCGGGAGGCCGCCGTCCCGCCGGGTATGTACACATTTCCCTGTGCCGGGTCGATGAAGGCGTGCAGCGATCCGGAATACATCGTGCGATGCAAGCTCGGCCCGATCGGGTTTATGACCGTCATGCCGGGCAGCGACTTCGGCATGGGCAGAAACCTCGTCCTCTGGTTTCTCTACTCGGTGCTGATCAGCGTCCTCACGGCCTATGTCGGCCACCACGCGGGGCTGGCTCCCGGCGCCAACTACTTGTCGGTCTTTCGTGTCACGGGGACCGTGGCCGTGCTTGCCTACGGCGTTGCCCAGCTCAACGACTCGATCTGGAAGGGCGCTCCGTGGGGCTCGACGCTGAAGTTTGTCTTCGACGGGGTGGTCTATGGGCTGGTGACGGCGGGGACGTTCGGCTGGCTGTGGCCGGAGGCGTGATGGAGATACGATTTACGCTGGGTCCACTGCGCGGACCTATATGACAATGGAGCTAGACATGTCTTCGCCGAGACGATCTGTTGAGGCTTCGTGGGAATATTTGAACAGCGAGGGCTACGATATTCCCGTAGATGCCCAAGGATCCCCATTTGTGCCGGACCACGTTCCGCAGCACGACGATGAGGAGTTAGGGCTTTCTTTCTTCAAGGCAGGCCTTGAAGGCAAGAAACTGGAGGACTTGACGATACCGCGAACCTACTTCGGGCGATCCGAAATCAACCATGTGTCCTTTCGGAATACCGACCTCAGCGAATCCAATCTGTGTTGGAATGGTTGGAATGATTGCGATTTCTCGGATACCGACCTCCGAGGGGCCGACATACGCGCGTCACATTTCATTCGATGTCGATTTGTTCGATCCATATTAACGGAGGCGGATCTACGGCATTCAAGTTTTGAGGATTGCCAGTTCACTGATGCATGAATGGACCGGACCAAACTGACTAGAAGAGTGGCCAGACGAATGGCACTTTCGAAGGATCAGCGAGTAAGCATCGACCTGCGGTGGCGTGAGGGGCCGGAGCCGGACGGTGGATGATATCCATTCCTGGCTCAGTGCTGCATTTTCGGATGAATTGAAAATTCTTGCGAATGATTCATCCTTACTTCATAATAACGGATGGGAATAGGCTGTTGTGGGACTGACTTTCAAAGGCGCGAGTTTATGTTCAATCGGATTGTTTCCAATCCAGAAATCCTTGGCGGGAAGCCCTGTGTCAAGGGCACGCGCATCAGTGTTGAGCTCATACTGGAACTCGTCGCCGGTGGGGCGTCTCGTGACGAAGTGGTTGCGGCCTATCCACACCTGAGCGCCGAGGATGTCGAACAGGCCCTGCGCTATGCGGCCCGGTTTCTGCAAAACGAGATTGTCATCACTGCCGAGGTGAATCCTTGAGGCTCCGCGAATGCGCGCTCCTGACGGATGAGAACATCCACCCCGACGTGGTGAGCTACCTCCGGCAGGAAGGCTTCGATGTTTTCGACGTCAAGGAAAGCAACCTTGCCGGCACATCCGATGTGGCTCTGATCCGTTTGGGACGATCACAGAGTCGACTGATCATCACACATGACCGCGATTTCGGTGGACTGGCGATCGCGACACAGGAACCGATCTGGGGCATTCTCTACCTGAGGCCCGGACATTTGAATGCTTCTTTCACGGTCGGCACGATCCGCACTCTGTTGGAAGTACCGATCGAATTCAATCCACCTGTAATCATTGTTGCGCAACGAGCCGAGGGCTCGTTGAGGATTCGAATCCGAAATATCAACAACGATGATTGAGTTTTGCAGATTCCGTTGTGAACACTTCCGTGGCGTTGCGACACATGCGGGTTATTGAGAATAACGTCACTCGCTTTCGTGGTTCGCTCAACGGACCCTGCATTTCGTTGATACCCACTACCGGCGGATCAGACAATGGAACAAGTCATACTCGTAGACGAGCAGGATTGCGAAATCGGGACGGCGGAGAAGGTGTCGGCCCATCGCGGCGGCGGACGCCTGCATCGGGCATTCTCAATCTTTATTTTCAATGATCGGGGGGAACTTCTGCTCCAGCGGCGGGCGGCGGGGAAGTATCATTTTGCCGGTCTGTGGTCCAACACCTGTTGCGGACATCCTCGACCGGGGGAGGCGACGGGTGTCGCGGGGCGGCGGCGGCTGGGCGAGGAGTTTGGTTTCGACGCCGATTTGCGGGAGGTCGCTTCCTTTATCTATCGGGCGGACGACTCTGCTAGCGATCTGACCGAACACGAATATCTGCATCTTCTGGTGGGTCATTATGACGGTCCGGTCACTCCCGATCCGGCCGAAATCGAGAATTGGCGATGGGCGGCCCCGGCGGAGATTCAGCGCGATCTGGCGGCGCGACCGGCGCATTACACGCCGTGGTTTGGCGGTGCGCTGTCGCGCGTATTGGAGACGCCATGATGTAGAGTGCCGAGACGGGATTCTCGGCACAGCGACGTATGGATTTGTGGGATGTTGGTGAGATCCAGGCGCACGGATTGAAGTCCGTGGCTCACCATTCATGATTCGAGGCTCGTCGCTGTCGCCCAATCACGAATGACTCTGAAGATCCTAGGGGGTGCATGACAGATTGTGCGGTTCATCGGATCCCCTCTCGCTGGGATCGAATCATGAAAGCCCGGCTGAAGCCGGC
>JBHHUV010000252.1:0-4490 GCA_046754005.1 Phycisphaerae bacterium
CAAGATTTGCGTGCAGTGCGGCATCAACGTGGAGACCGGCCGATGCATGATCACGAAGGACGATGGGCGGGTGGATGCGGCCTACGTCACCGCCGAGAATGTGATTCGGTGGCTCAGTTGGATCGACCCGATCGGATTCTGTCCTGTGGCCTCCGAGGCATTCGGCCTCTACAAACCGTATGTGATCCGAGGGTTCGCGGTTTTCACAATCCTGATCAGTTTCTGGTTTTTCTTCTATGACTGGACCGGCTCTCCGAAGATGCAGTCATACAAAAACCTCATGCTCTGGTGTGGCGAAGCGGAGCCTACCCTGGATCAGATCAGCTATTACTATGAGGTTACTCGCTATGGCGATGTCGACGCCCTCAATGAAAAAGTGGTCGCACTTGCAGAAGAAAATGATCAGCCCGAAGATCGCGTCGAGCCTGAGAATCGCGGCGAGATTGATGAGAGGAGCGAGTCCGAGGATCTCAGGGTCGCTGATGTTGCGGGTGTGTCTATCGATGAACCTGTCTATTACGAAGTCCCTGACGAGCTCATCTTGCGGGCTTACGAGGGACTTCCAGCAAACCAGCAGTGCTTGGGAAGGTACCACGGCTATCAATTACTCACAAATGCATTTCTACATGCCGGGCTCTTTCATCTGGCCGGGAATCTTCTTTTTCTATTCGTGTTCGGATCCCGGGTCAACGCCTTGATTGGAAGCATTGCCACACTTGTCTTGTATCCGGTGCTGGCGATCGGAGCCTCGTTCATCTTCTATCTGTCCGCAACAGACTATCCGCCGACGCCTGCCCTGGGCGCTTCCGGCGCCATCATGGGGCTGGCGGGAATGTACCTGGTACTGTTCCCGGTGCACAAGGTTCATATCGCTACCTGGTTGCGATGGGGCCTCGTAGGGGGATTTCGATTGTCGATGAAAATCTTTGGAGTCAGGGGTTACTGGGTTGTTCTTTTCTATATCTCCTTCGATATCTTCTGGACCCTTGTCGAGAACCAGACCAACATCGAAACAGGCACGGCACACTGGGCCCACCTCGGCGGGTTCATCATGGGGGTTGTGCTGGGAATGGCCTTATTGGTTTCTCGTCTGATCAACGCTCGAGGCGGCGATCTTTTCTCCGCGCTGCTCGGTCGGCGCGCCTGGGCACTGATCGGCAAGCCCAGGGTATGAGACAGAATGATTCACTTCAGACCTCGAAAACACATTCCGTAGTGGGGAGAAAGTGGCCGGGCCGATTCCGAGGAACCATGTGCGGAGATGATAGGAATCGCCGCCAGAATGGCGATGACGTGACATGCCAGGATAGACAACCCTATCCTTGAATGAGTGGAGGTACGGGCTTGCGATCCACCCTTGACACTGATGAATTCCGTTCCCTTCACTATGTCTTTATGCTATACCACCCGGCCGGGTCTGAACAAGAACTATGCTTGGAAAATAGTGTGGGAATCAGTAAGAAACACACATGACAAAGGCGTCTTCCACACCTGCATTTATGTTGTTGTCGAGATTTCCCTCCGTGGAGCCGACGAGGTAAATGAGATGGTTCGTTGCGAGCGCGATGTCGGTTCCAATGTCGTATGCTGAGGTACCGAAGAGTCTGGCGAGCGGTTGGCTGCCATTGTCGTGGAACCCGGCAAGAAAGATGTCGAAGTCCCCCTGGTTCTGATCGTCAGCGAAACTCGCCTGTGTTCCACCCGTCAGGAAGATCCCGCGAGCTGCGTCGGCGGCGACGGCGCCATAGGCCCCCTGCGCGAGGGTGGGTGGCAGATAACGCACCCAGTTCACGGTGTTCAATCCATTCGGACTGAAGGTTTCCTTCAGCAGAAATACGCCCGATTTGGGTTCGGAATCCTCGCCCCAGACAATGTTCCCATCATTGTCGATATTGAGTACAGGCAACGTACCGCTCGATCCGGTTGTATAGGCGCGGGTCAGGCTCCCGGTGGTGTACGCGGCGACGTCGTAGCCCCGGTCGAAGGAGGTGCTGCCCAGTTGCCGTAGCAGACCTGTTGCCGTCCATACGCCTGCTGTCGGACCCCGCCACATCCCCGTGAACAGATCCCACCCGCCCTGATTGGCGATATCTCCGATGTTGTCGCCTATCATCGATCCTTTCGTCCCTCCCACAATGATCGGGTACGGAAAACCCGCTTCGAGCATGGCGATACCGATGCCGACATCGTCCTTTGAGCTTCCAGAGACCGACCGGATCGTGACGTGCCCGTTGGACGGCGCGATCTCTGCCAGAATCACATCGAGCGATGCCGCGTTGCTGGATCCCGGGGCGGCGGTCGAACCCGTGACGAACAGGCCGTCACGGCCGACGATGAGGTCGTGAATATAAGTAACTCCATTCGGTTCACCGATGAGTGTGGCCCACAGGACGTTGCCCATCTCATTCGTCTTCACCACAAATCCGTCGATGAGGCCGGTTCCGTTTACGAGTGGAAGTCCGCCCCGGGTCCAGCCGGTGACATACACCCTCCCGTCGGCATCCACCCCCACGGCATTTTTCCCCGGGATCTCGCCCGTCCAGCCTGGGTGAGTGGCCCCCAGCAGCTTCACCCATTGTCTCGTGCCGTTCGCGTCGTACTTGGCGAGAAACACGTCCCGGCCCGACGAACTATTGTTGGTCTTGTCGCCCAGATCGCCCTCGGTCGTACCGGTCACATAAACGCTCCCGTCCGGCGCGACGGCGACGCCCCGGGCGATGTCGTCCGCCGTGGATCCGAGAAGCCGGGTCCACTGAATAGTTGCCACGGGCTGGATTCCGGCCGGATCGAATGGACCCAGTGGCGCATCATCCGCTCCAGGAACGGCCGGATCGCATCCGGTGAGGATTGTGCATGTGAAGATCAGAAACAGCGATTTGGGTTGATTCATCGGTCAATCGAATGTGTTGGGGTTTTTACGCCCGATCAATCCGCGTCGACACCCCATCCAATTCAAGGGGCGGCGACAGACCCATTTGACAATTTCAATATAATGATACCACTTTGTCTTCTCCATGTCATCAGCTGGATCCAGAAATTCAAAAAAGTGGGTTGTGAGTCGTAATCGTAGGTTCTGATGGGGGATTGCTACTCGTTCTCGTCCTGCCGTTCCTTCGCCCTCCGCTTCGCCTTCAACAACCGTGCGGTCATCGATTCCTGCGGCTGATCGACTTTTTTCTTGGGCACACCCTTGGGGGGCGGTTCGGCCTGGTGACCGCCCATAGCTTCGGAGAGGTCTTTCGCGGGCTTCTTGATAGCGTCGCCTGCGTCGAACTTGGCTCCAGCGCTGGGGCCTGCGGCCGGAGGCTCCGCGGTACGGGCATGCGGGGGGGAGAGCTTCAGCCCCGATGTATCTCCTTCGGCGGTGCGCTCACCGCGGACGCGCTCGCGGACGCTTCGCAGGTCGGTCAGCGTCGCCTCGGCGCGCTTCCCCGCACCAAAGCGACCGGCGAGACCTGCGATGTAGCCGCGGGTGAATGCCAAGGCCTTGATCGGGTCGATGGCGATGCGGCGAAAGGCGACGTCGAGTAGAAATGCGATGATGGCGAGCTTGAAGAGTGTGTCCCAGATGGGGGTTCGGGCGATGGTCTTGGGCAGGTTGTGTGCGAAGACGGTCTCGCCGCTGGCACTGGGGGTGAGGACTCGACCGCGGGCGGCCTCCGAGAGTTGGGTGAGCAAGGCCTCGTTGACGGTGAGATCCTTGTACTCCGGCGAATAGGCCTGCGTGACGCCGGTGCGGATGATGGCGGCCTTCTGCTTCTTGCTCCCGGGCGCCTGAACATTGATCAGATAGGTTCCCTTCTGGGTGACCGGGAACCGGGCCTCGAAGCGACCGGGTCCGGTTTGCGACAGGGCCAGGTTTTTCGCGGTGCCTTCGGGGCTGATCAGACGGCCGAGAAACGGTCGGTAGTTGGCTGCGCCCTCGGTGTCATCCATGCTCTCTATGATCAGATGGCCTTCGTCGCCGTCGACCATCGTCGTGACGTCGTAGTCGGCGGCAGTTCCTTGCTGCATGGACCATCGGACGGCCTGTGCCCAGAGTTTGCTGAAGCTCGCCCAGCCGGCCCAGTTGTCGCCCCAGTGCTTCCATCGGCCGCTGGTGAAGGCGACCGTTCGTCCGAACCCACAGAGCCAGTGTGCCAGGAGGGGGTCGCCGCGCTTGGTAACCAGGGGCATCTCGACGTCGGAGACTTTACGCGGCGTGGTGACGACGTAGCCCTTGAGCGGTGGGAAAGGGCCGTCGATCCCGATCATGATGTCGGAGAGGTTGGGCCGAAGCTTGGGTGTGAAGAGTTCGTCGCGGATGAGCGGCCGGCGGACGACTTTCGCTTCCTTGGTGAAAATCTTCGGAAGTCTGTTTTCGTCGCCGGGTTTGCCGAGGTGGTAGTATCGGCCGCGCGTCTTCTTGGCGATGTCCTTCATGGTGCCGATCTCGCGGCCGCTGTGGGGAAAGACGGAGACGGTGGAGCAGGTGACCTTGTTGCCGCGCA
>JBHHUV010000253.1:0-4446 GCA_046754005.1 Phycisphaerae bacterium
GATCATGGATACACAACGTGCTCATCGGGTACGGTATTGGGCTGGGATTCTGTTTTGTGGAGTCGGATGGCTTTGTATGGGGCATGACCGGCTGTTCGCGCAGTGCGAGGTTTCCACGGTGTCGGCCAGTGACGGCGCATCGGCCGACTCATTCGGCTGGTCAGTGTCCGTCGATGGAACCGTCGCGGTCGTCGGCGCGCCCGAGGACGATGACACGGCTACAAGTTCTGGCTCGGCCTATGTGTACCGCTTCAATGGATCCGCGTGGGTGGAGGAGGCCAAACTCACCCACCCCTCTTTTGGTGATCCCAACGTAGCGGGCGATGACTTCGGCACCTCGGTGGATATCAGCATCGATACCATCGTCGTCGGCGCACCAAGGCACGACTTCGACGCCGCCTCGGAACGCCGATCGGGGGCTGCCTATGTGTTTCGCTTCGTGGCGGGATCCTGGCAAAACGAACAGATGTTGATGGCCTCCGACCACGCCGCGGATGATCGTTTCGGCGGATCGGTGGCGATCAACGGCGATACGGTCGTTGTCGGCGCAGCCTTCGACGATGATGGTGGGTCCGCGTCGGGTTCGGCCTACGTGTTCGTGAGGACAGGCTCCGTCTGGGCCCAACGGGCGAAACTCATCGGAAACGATCCGCACACCATCCGTCAGTTCGGTCGATCGGTGGATATCGACAATGCCGGAACGATCGCCATAGGCGCTTGGCAACATTCGACACTGACCGGCGCGGCCTATGTGTTCGTGCCCGTCGGATTCTCCTGGACCCAGCAGGGCGGGGTCATAACATCCACGCCGTCGATGCAGTTCTACAACTTCGGCCAGTCGGTCGGTATCAGCGGTGACACGCTTCTCGTCGGAGCCTTCAACGATGAAGCCAGCGGTTTCGCCGGGGCCGGAGCCGCCTATTTCTTTCAACGCACCACCGGCGTCTGGACACAGGATGCTCAGGTGATCCCCTCGGACATCGCTGCGAGCGACAATTTCGGATGGTCCTGCTCTTTGGACGGCGACAATGCGATCATCGGCACACAGGGCGCAGGAAAAGCCTATCTCTACTCACGTATCGCGGGTGTCTGGACCGAGCAGGCGACGGTCACAAGTGCCGATCCGGACGCGAGCGGTTCCTTCGGACGATCAGTTGCCTTACGGGGGACCGATGTCGTAGTGGGCGACAACAACGGTCTCTCCGGCGGGATTGCCACGGGTCTGGCATTCGTCTTCGATCTCAACGCCGTGGATACGGACGGTGACGGCACTCCGGATTGCATCGATGGCTGTCCCGCCGATCCAAACAAAATCGCGCCGGGCGCCTGTGGCTGCGGGAGTTCCGAAATGCTCTCGGGAAGCGGCGACGCGAACGATGACGGGCTAGTCAACGGCGATGACGTACGGCCCTTTGTGGAGGAAGTGATCAGCCCGAGCGGCCCGAGCGCGCAATCGTGTGCGTCGGACATGGACGGCAACGGAATCGCCGGGGCGGAGGACGTGACCTTGTTCGTTGCGGCCCTGCTCGCGCCGTAAATCGGATCCATCAGCGTGAGACGATTTTTTGGAGTACAATCACATGATGTCATCAAAATCCGTTCAATCGATGCGGATGCAAACGATCGCCGTGTGTGAGATCGTGGACCGCCTTCATGGACGCAAGCGCTTGGGGATGATCGCAGCCGGACTCACATACATGATTGCCTCGGCTTTTCCTTTCAGAGCCGCCGGTCAGGCCTGCATTCCTCCGGTCAACGAGACCTGCGATCAGTCCATCGTCTTCACCGCGTCCGATCTTCCCCTAATAACTACGGGCGTCTATGGTTGCGTCAATGACATCCCAAACCGACCCTATTGGGATGTGTTCTATCGATTCGACTGCACTTGTACCGGAGCCTACACGATCGACATGTGCGACAGCACGGCCGATGCCTTTCTACGTATCTATGTGGACGACTGCGGCTTTCTCAACGGAACCGAGTTGCTCACGGCCGATGACGAATGCCCGGGCTCGCCGCCGAACGCCGATCCGGAGGTCACGGCGATTCTGGAGGCGGGCATGAGTTACTGGTTCGAGTTGGGGACCTGGCGACCGGACCCGCCCTTTGGCCCGCCCGGGCCGAATGCACCGTTTAACTTCAATGTGTCGGCCTGCACACCCTGTGGCAACGGCGATGTCAACCAGGATGGACTCGTCAATGGCGCCGACATTCAGCCCTTCGTCGCCGAATTGCTCAACCCGGGAACATTGACGCCATCCGCCTGCGCCGCGGACATGAATCGAAGCGGCACCGTCGGACCGGAGGATCTATCCCGCTTCGTCGCAATACTGTTCGTGCAGTAGGTAGTCCGAATCGTTGGTGATGAGGGCATCCGGCCCTGCCCGGACGGGATCGCGCTTCGACGGGCAGTTAGTAACTGTCCTGACTTATTTTGAGTCCGAATGATACAAAAATGAACCATCAAGCTAGCAATTATCCGGGAGGCCAAGGAATGTCTGGAGGCCAACCAATAAGTAAGTCAGGACAGTTACTACTTTCTCTATCCTTTCTTCTATTCACTCGTTGTCCTGATGGGACGCCCACAGCCAAGGCCCGGCTTTACGTCTCATATGCTCTGCGATTCGTCAGGGCCTGTGAATCGTCATGAAAGTGGTAACTGTCCCGACTTTCGCAATACTAGACCTTGCCTGCTATCCCGGCAGAGGGTATAATGAGCTCGGCCGTTCCGGATCGCCATATTGCATCAAATGCGAAGAAGACGTCCGTGCGATTTCTAAGATATCTGATTCTGGTCATAACTGCCTGTTGTTCAGCGAACAGTGTCGCACTGGGTGCGGACTTCACTATCGATCAATGGGGCCTTGGCACCGACGTTAATGATGGTTCGTCCGGTATGAACGATAGCCAGGGCTCCTTTACCGTCGAAAACCCGTTCCTGGCAAGCCAATTCGCCTCCGTCGGAGTCTCGACAGCAGCAACGAACTATGACATCGCCTGGTCGGAATCGTCCGGCGCTTTCCTGATCGACGGCGCCCACCAGACCGAGGATGTCAGTTCGTCCACGCTCTTCTCTCGATCCAGCGGTGGCATCATCATGAGTGCTTCGCAGGATCTGACCATTAATCTGGACGCCAGCTACACCTATTCGGCGCCCTCTGTGGGCTTCTTTGTACGGCTCAGCATCAGTATCATTAACCTCGACCAATCCGAGATCGTGTTTGATGACAACGTGGATGGGGGACCGCATGTTCTGGGTCCTCCAAACGGTACGCTTGTGATCCAGGGCGACGCCTTGCTACCGGCCGGATCGACCTATACCATCAGCTACCAAATGCGACTCCAATCCTTCGCCGGTGGGTCCAACGCCATCGCCACCGGCGATGGCCATGTTAATATGCTCATCGAGACCGTTCCGGAACCGTCCACGCTCTCTCTCCTTGTGATCGGACTCCTCGTGACGAGACGACGCAGGGGCCACCACGCCGGATTACAGCGTCATGGCTGACGCGGTGGTAGTGCCCGTGCGATTCTTCGATTCAGCGATAACATATAAGTCTATAAGTCAGGACAGTTACTACTTTCTCTATCCTTTCTTCTATTCACTCGTTGTCCTGATGGGACGCCCACAGCCAAGGCCCGGCTTTACGTCTCATATGCTCTGCGATTCGTCAGGGCCTGTGAATCGTCATGAAAGTGGTAACTGTCCCGACTTTCCAGCGCCTCGAACTGCATCGGCTCCGCCGTTGCTTGCATAATTATTCGTATCGACCATTTTTGCCCAAGACACAACAGCGCTCGCAATTACACGCTGCATTTGGCTAAAGAGTTACTACTTATACAATAATCTCGCCGCCTCTGTGTTTGATCTGATAAGACTCATACTGTTCACTACTGTCGTATACATGAATACAATCACCCTCAGAAAACTCCAAATGCAGTGTACCCTTCTTGTCCCCTCTAACACCAACTATGGTCTGATGCAAAAGTGACATCAGCATCGTAGCAGCAGGGGTGTATTCCTCATATATAGTAGCTTTCCCTGTGGAGGAATGATGAGAGATAGAGGTCTGAATTGACAAGCTGACGCCATTGTCAAAATTAAGAATGACGTCATTCAAGCCAACACAGACTTGCAGTAATTGCCTGCCGCGAAAAAACGAAAGATCGACACCAACTGGAAGGCCATGCATCGGAGTTATCCTCCTGGAGGAAGAGGGACATGTGTTTGGAGTAAGTCAGGACAGTTACTACTTTCTCTATCCTTTCTTCTATTCACTCGTTGTCCTGATGGGACGCCCACAGCCAAGGCCCGGCTTTACGTCTCATATGCTCTGCGATTCGTCAGGGCCTGTGAATCGTCATGAAAGTGGTAACTGTCCCGACTTTCCTGTGCCTGTCCCTGCTTATTCCAATGGTACGTCCGGGCCTGAGAATCGTCAAAAA
>JBHHUV010000254.1:0-4442 GCA_046754005.1 Phycisphaerae bacterium
CGCACCAGGTGCCTGATAGACGAAATTGGGCGAGCGATAGCCGAGAATGTGATCGGCCCCCTCGGCGATAACGGCTCGGTAGCCCATCTCGTGGACCGCCCTGGCCAAATCGTTGTTGTAGATCAGCTCCGTGTTCCGAAACGTGCAACTCCGACGGCCGAACAGCCGTTCGATTTTGGCCTGTTGCAACTCAATCTGTTCCGCGAATTCCTCCCGCGAATACAGAAAGGCCAGGCTGTGGTGGTAGGTCTCGGCGATGAACTCGACGCTCCCCGTTTCGGCCAGCCGCTGAAAGCTTTCGATCACCTCGGGTGCGTAGGTCTCGAATTGATCCAGCACCACACCCGTCAGCGAAAAGGCCACGCGAAACCGACCTTCGTGTACGCGGATGAGATCACGGATGCATTGATTGGCGGGCAGATAGCATTTTCTCGCGACTTTTCGGCAGATTTCGGCGTTCTTGGCATCATCAAAATAGGCATGGCCCGTCTCGAAGATCGAGTAGCGACGCAGCCGAAAGGGCTGATGAACTTGAAAATAGAAGCATACCGAAGACATAACCGTCGCATCTCCCAAGTGAACCCAAGCGCCCCGAGGGAACCCTTCGGGCCATTGTAAGGACGAATCGCCAAAGGACAATCGTTCTATTTTTTTTTGAGTGTGCCAAGTGACGTGCTTATACGGCACGGCCTCATCGTGACGGGTAAACATGCAAAGCTATGGGAGGTTCAATATGAATCTACTCGACGGCTCGCTCGATCCCCTCGACCTGATACTCGACCTCGTTATTCCCATCGAAGGCGATGCGAACCGATTCATTGGGTTTCTTGCCCAAGAGACGCATGGCGATCGGTGTCTTGTAGGCAAAAATTTTCCGCGAGATATCCGAATCCCCGACACCCGAGATAACCAGGGCGATCGGTTCTCCGCCCGTGGTCGGTCGAAGGGTGATACGTTGGCCGATGGTGACATGATCCGTGGGAATGTCGCTGGGATCCAATATCTTGGCGATATCCAGCTCCCCGTTTATTTGGGCAAGCCGACCACGAAGAAGATCCCGTTCCTCCAGTGCGAACTTGTATTCGGAGTTCTCGCTCAAATCGCCATGCTCCGCCGCCTCGCCGATGGCCCGCGCGTTATCACGCATCTTCACGTTCACCAGTTCGTCACGTTCGATCTGCTTGGCCCGCAGGCTTGCCTCGGTGAAATACAAGACCGATTCATCTTCCCAGATCGGCACCTCGGCCTTCACATAGAGCATGGGAAACAGTTCGCTGAGAATATTGAGCAACTCGCTCTGAACGCTCGGACCCAAACCCTCGGCCCGTTCGATCTGACGCCGAATCGCCTGTGCCAACGACAGATCAATCGACTTCACACACGCGCGAAACGGTGCGCAACCTTTCGCACTCAGACCGGACCGGACCTTGGAACGCATCTCGTTCACCGTCTGCCCCGCCGCCTTACCCGCCGATACGCGGGCCGGGCCGACCAGATCGAGAATCAACGTAAACATTTCCAATGCGGTTGGGATGGGGAGGGTCACCTTGACGTCGGCTCCCTTCCACAACCACATCATCGCGTCGGTAAAGCGACCCGGATCGGCCACTGCCCGGCGAGCGGTCGAGGCCAGCAGTTCACCTTGCCCGGCCTTCTCAACACGACGTGCCATCGGATCGCACTGCCCCCCAGGGGAATACAATATCAATTCCGCGAAGAACTCCGGCCATTTCTCGGGAAACGCCTGTTCCACACAAGCGATCCCCAGCGACCACAATCGGGTATCGGGCACTGAAGCCACCATGGCAACCGGATCGACTGCCGTACGGAGCATCTCTACAGCCGTGCCGTGTGCGTCGGCGGAGATTGACAACCCATCCGCCGCCAACCGCTCGATCACCAGCGCGGTCGCAAACGCCTCCGATGCCTCGCTGTGCAACTTGAAGCGTTCGATATGAGCAACCAGCCCTTTCTGGATGCGATCAAGGAATGCAGGGTCGGGGTTTGTTTTGCGATATTTGGCATCGCGCAGATAGCCGTCCAGCACTTCGAGCCATTGGCGAGGCGTCGTCGACTGAGAAAAAACCGGCCAGGTTTCGTCTTCCAGTGTACGGCCGACCGGATCGTAAATCAGAAACATCGGCGATCGACCTTCAATCCGCAGGTGGGGTGACTTCTTCACGCCGTTTCGTATCTTACTCCACCAATCCGACCACTTGCCGCCGGCCACATACCTGGGAACAAGCATGAGTTTGAGCGCATCGCGGTCGATTCGGTTTTGATGGCAGCGAAGAATGCCGATCACGAACTTGATCGGATCCTCGGTCAGAAGTTGCTCGATGCGATCGTGGTTGAGCTGCTGCAGCACGAAGAAATCGTTCTCGTCCGCCAGATCGTAATCATCGATGATCTGTGCCAGAGAACGAACTTCCGTTCCCCGGGCATGCTTCAGCGTGATTTCATCGCCGGCGATGTCCGCTTGTTCAATGCGTGCGGCCCGATCCTCGGTGCGATGGATCAGATAGGCGCCTTCGGCCAAACGAAGCCCCACGTCGAGATAACGAAGGGCCCGCCGGACGGATTTACCCGATTGCAGGCCCGATCGATCAACCCACGTCTCCAGATCGGGATGATCGGTGTGAGTCTCCTTGTACAGCGAGAGGATCTCTTCTCGAAGTTCCTCGCCGTCCGGCAGTCGCAGGAGCAGACCGCGCCCGAGCTGCAACGCCTCCCGCGCGGTATGATTCTCCTTCATGCTGGAAAGCCAGGCCCAGCCCATCGTTTCCGCGAGTGCATCCCGTCCCGATTCGACGACCGTGTCGATCACGGGCAGCAGCTCGTCCGGTGCGAGATCCGGCCGCGCGACGATGGACAGCCATTCGGACTCGAGTTCATCCCAGCGCTTGGTTTTTGCGAGTGTGCGTAGCTGATCGTATGGCATGCGATCCGAGATACCTCCCCTGAAAAAAGAGGATATTGTCACTCAATCGCAGTCATTTGTCGAGGGGAGTGATTATGCGGAACCGAGACTGCACCCATGACAGTTCAGGCGACTTACAATTCCAGCGTAGGATGGGTTATCCGCCCTATCTGCTGATCACGCGCGGATCAACGTATGGACCGCAAAATCACCTGCTAAGTGCACCCAATCCGATGTTTAAGCGAGCAGAAATCAGACCGAACATCGCCCCGCCCGAAATCCGAATTCCACGACCCATTATTCACCCGGCGGTAATCAGAGTACCTTGATATTGGCCTTCTTCCGCTGGCTCGCATTCAACAAGCCGTCCAAGCGGCTCTTCAGTTCCTCGAACAGCTTGTCGATGGGCTTTTTTAACTCGGCAAGCCGTTTGGATCGAGCGGATGCGTCTTTCAGGGCTTCTGCCTCCTCGTTCTTCGGGGCGTTCACGCGTTCGATTCGATCCGCCCGGGTGCGACATTCCTTCAGGATCGAATTCGCCGCCGACTGCTGTGCCGGCGTCAACGCATAGGTGATCACATATTCCCGCACATATTTCTCCCACGGGTGCAACGGGAGGGGCTTCGCCGTCTCATCACCGCGTGCCGCCTCTTCAAGACGCTTGATCAAGGCACGGCGTTGCTCTTGGGAGAGTGAACCATCGGCCAGATTCTTCTGTGCCTCTGTAATAGCCTGTTTGAGGAGCGCATCGCGATCGGCCTTCATGCCCCCTGCCGGATCGGCCTTTGAGAGTCCCTTTTCGAGCGCCCGTCGTTCTTCCCGTCGCGCACGCCGCTCCTCTCCACGCTGCCGTCGTGAACGAAATCGCTCAAACCGCTCTTCCAGTCGCTCATGGCCCTTCCTGACCTGCTCTTCCGGCAACAGCGCCTCGACTCGTTTCATCGATTGTTCCCAATCGAAAGGATGCTCCCGCTCGATCTCCCGCATCCGTTCGCGCAACTTTTGAAATTTCGGATCATCCCGCATGCCCCGCCAGAATCGGCCGCGATCACCCCCCTCTTCGCCCTCTTCCCGCGCCTGTTCGCGACGTCGCTGGAAAAATTCGAACATCTGCCCCCTCAGCGCGTCGTACTCTTCGGCGGTCGGCCCCATGGCCAAACGCCGCTCCTCGCGCAGCGTGTAGATCTCGCCGCGAACGAGTTCCTTCTGAGTATCGTCCAACTCGTAGGCGCGGGCCGCCATGTCCACCATACGATCCGTCCGCATCTGACGACGCGCTTCCGGCGTTGCATTTCTGTACCGTTCCCAACGTTCACGATTGCGTGCTCGGCGTTTTTCACGCTCTTCCGGCGTTCGATTGGAATCTCGCCCCCATCGAGATTCACGCTCGACGCGCGGCTGGGAATCCTGCGCCGTCTGTGCCCAGGCAACCGACCCCGACAGACTCACCATCGATAGAATCAGATGTGTCAACATATCCATCCCTTTCATGGATTGGCATATACACTTTGCATCATGACTC